>DASWDK010000317.1:0-2415 GCA_036395335.1 Thermoanaerobaculia bacterium | reverse complement strand
CGGATGATCGCGCCGTTCTTCGTCGTTCCCTGGCTGCTCGTGCCGGTCCTTGCTGCTCTTCCCGATCCCGACCGGCCCGGAGGGTTTCTCCTGACCGGCAACCGGGCGTTGCTGACCATCCTGGGAGCGCTGCTCGCGGCGTGGGGCGTTTATGCGGCGGCGCTCCTGCTGCGCAACCCCGAGGAGCTCGCGCGCACCGAGAACCATCCCGCCTGGACGCATATGTACCTGCTCTTGATGTCGGCGCAGGTGGGATTCGCTCTCGCGTATTTGGGGGCAGGTCTTCACTGATCACTGGCTGGTGACTTCGGACGGACGCCCTCGACATCTTGCGAACGCAAGGTGGCAAGTGGAGACCTGACCCCCTACAATCAACCGATGGACCGCGAAGCGGCTGTCGCACCAATTCCTCCAGAGCCATCCGAAGGCCTTCGAGTTCGCTGGCGCGGCCTCGCTCTCACCTTCGACGAGCCGACGTTGAACCGCCTGGTCGCGCGGCTCGCGGACCGGATTCCCGACCTCCAGGATCTCGAGGTCCACGTGACGCGCGGCGAGCTCGCCGTCACGCTCGTCATCCACCGGTTCGGGGTGCCGCTCTCGGCGAAGGCGATCCTGTCTCAGCTCCGGTTGAAGGACGGATTTCTGGCTTTCGTGCTGGACAAGGTCCAGGCACTCTCGTTCATTCCGATCCCGGATCAGCTCCTCTCCTACCTCGTGCAGAAGGCGCCGCGGGGACTGCTCACCTACTATTCCGACGATCGCATCATGGTCGTGAACCTCGCCCCCTGGATGCCGCCGGGGATCGACCTGTCCCTCGAGCGGACCGTCTTCGGAGAGGGGGCGCTGACGCTCGAGTTCGGCGACGGCTCCTACGACCTCGAGCCGCTCCTGTAGCGGCTGACGGCTCCGTCAGAAGCTAGACTTTCGAAATGCCGCTCGCGGCGGGACGCGCTTCTATCCGGGTGTCTCAACGGAGTCCTTCGGAGTCTCTCCCGACGGGAGAGAGATGGCGCTCGCGGGATGGGAGCAGGTTTTCAGCTTGACGCTCGTCGAGCGCGTTCCTGGAATCGACGGACCCCGACACTCTCGATAGAGCTTGAAGAAGATCCTGTTCGCACTCGTTCTGCTCACGGGTGCGGCGGCAATCGGTCTCTTTCTCCTCGCGCTCACAACATTTCCGCGCATGAGCGGAACGCTGAAACTCTTCGGTCCTTCCGCCCCGATCACGATCGAGACGGATGCGCACGGAGTTCCCACGATTCGCGCCGCGAGCGAGGCCGACGCCTTTTTCGGGCTGGGGTACGCCCACGCGCGCGACCGCCTCTGGCAGATCGAGTATCAGCGTCGAATCGGCGCGGGGCGGCTGTCCGAAATTCTCGGGCCACGACTCGTCGAGACGGACCGGTTCCTCCGGACGATCGGCTTCCGCCGCGCCGCCGAGTCGGCCTGGAGAAGTCTCGCTCCTCCCGCGCGGCGCCTCGTCGAGGCGTACGTCTGCGGGATCAATGGATATCTGGCTTCCTCGTCGGCGCGGCCGATCGAGTTCCGCATCCTCCGCTCGACGGCGGCGACGTTCGAGCCCGTCGACTCCCTAGTCTGGGCGAAGCTGATGGCGTGGGATCTCGGGGGCAACGCCCGCAACGAGATTCGCCGCGCGCGGTTCGTCGCGGCGGTGGGGGAGAAGAGAGCCGCGGAGCTGCTCCCGCCGGTGCCGGAAACCCCGACGATCCTCCTCGACTCGGAGTGGCGCCCGGCCCCGCGATCCGCTTCCCGCGCCTCCCGTCTCCCCCCTCGCGTCTCGCGAGTCCCGACGAGCCTGTGGTCCCGGCTCGATCGCGTCTTCTCCCGCGCCGGGGCGCACGACCCGGACGATCCCGGCTTGGGCAGCAACTCCTGGGTTCTCGCCGGGACGCGCACTCTCTCCGGAAAGCCGATTCTCGCCAACGATCCGCACCTGGCTCTGCGCGCTCCGTCCGTGTGGTACGTCGCGCGGATGGTCACGCCCGGGTACTCCGTTTGCGGTGCCACCCTCCCCGGTCTGCCCGGCATCGTGATCGGGCACAACGAACGGATCGCCTGGGCGCTCACGAGCCTCGAGCCGGACGTCCAGGACCTCTTTGTCGAGGACCTCGATCCGGTCGACCCGTCGCGCTATCGCTGGCGGGGAGGGTGGAAACGGTTCGACACGCGGCGCGAGACGATCCACGTCCGCGGCGGGCGAGACGTCGTCTTCGACGTTCGTGCTTCCATCCACGGTCCGATCGTCTCCGACGTTCTCGAAGGCGCCTTAACCCTCGGCCGCGCCGTGGCGTTCCGGTGGACCGCCCTCGACGAGACCGATCGCACCGCCGAGGCTCTCGAAGGAATCAATCGGTCTTCGAGCTGGGAAGAGTTCCTCGCCGCGGTCCGGCTCTT
>DASWDK010000316.1:0-7359 GCA_036395335.1 Thermoanaerobaculia bacterium | reverse complement strand
CGTTGTCGTGGAAGGCGATCGCGAAGTCGGGCTTGGGAAACCTCGTGAAGAGCCCGTCGGCGAGCATCTTGCGGGCACCGCCGCCCATCTCCTCCGCGAGCTGCCCGACCATCATCAGCGTGCCGCCCCAGTGGTCCTTCGCCTTCGAGAGGAGCGTTGCCGTCCCGATCCACGAGCTCATGTGGATGTCGTGACCGCAGGCGTGCATGACCGAGACCGTCGCTCCCGAGACGTCCTTCGTAGTCGCCTTGCTCGCGTAGGGAAGGCCCGTCTTCTCCTCGACCGGAAGGGCGTCGAGATCCGTCCGGATCATCACGGTAGGTCCCCTGCCGTTGCGCAGCAGACCGACGACCCCGGTGCCCCCGACTCCGGTCGTGACCTCGAAGCCGAGCGCGCGGAGGCGGTCGGCCAGCTTCGCTGCCGTCTTCTCCTCGTGGAACGAGAGCTCCGGGTTTTGGTGCAGGTCGACATACAGCTTCTGGAGGTCGGGATAGAGCGCGTCGAGCCCTGCGAGCGCCGCGTTCGGCGGCGCCCCGGCTTCGGCCGCGACGAGACTCGAAGCGAGACATCCGGCGGCGAGCGCGATTGCGAAACCTCGTTTCATGGATTCTCCTCGCGAAAAAGAGAACAGACACGCTGCCCCGTGTCAAGAAAGGCTATGCGACACTTCTCGAGAGATGACCGGATCGACCGCGAGAAAGCGCGCGCGCCCCGGAACCATCGCGAGTCTCTCCGCAGCATTGGGGTCCCGCCGGATCGGCGCGGTGACGCTCCAGTCCTTCTCGTCGGGGCTTCCGCTCGGTTTGATCTGGATCGCTCTGCCCGCGTGGCTGACCTACCGCGGAGTCGACATCAAGACGGTCGGGCTCTTCTCGCTGGCCCAGGCACCGTGGACCTTCAAATTCCTCTGGGCGCCTCTCATGGATCGCTATCGGCTGCCGGCACTCGGCCGGAAGCGCTCCTGGATGATCGTCTGCCAGATCTTCCTCTTCGCTGGAATTGCGCTCCTCGCATCGCAGGCCGCGGACCCGCGCGTCGTCAAAGTCGCCGCGCTCGCGGTCTTCATCGCCTTCTGGTCGGCTTCGCAGGACATCGCGATCGACGGTTACGCGGTGGAAGTGCTCGAGCGGGCGGAGCAGGGGCTCGCGGTGGGCGCTCGCGTCGCGTTCTACCGCGCCGCCACTCTCATCGCCGGCGCGGTGGCCATCACGGTCGGCGAGAGGATCGGATGGACGTGGGTGTTCTGGGGACTCGCGTTCCTCTTCGTGCCGCTCATGGCGATCGTCGTCTGGTCTCCCGAGCCCGCCGTCGCCGCTCCGCCTCCGCGGACACTGCGCGACGCGGTCTTCGATCCGCTTCTCGACATCTTCCGCCGCTCCCGCGCCGTCCAGATCATCGGCTTCCTGCTGCTCTACAAGTTCGGCGAGAACCTCGCGACGGCACTGACCCGGCCTTTTCTGATTCAGAAGTGCTACTCGCCCGAGGATGTGGGCCTCGCGACCGCGACGATCGGTCTCGTCGCCATCATCGCCGGGACTTTCTTCGGCGGGTTGATGAGCGAGCGCATCGGGCTCGGGCGAGCGCTCTGGCTCTTCGGCGTCATCCAGGCCGTCGGCTTCCTCGGGTACGTCGCCGTGGACCGGCTGACTCCCGGCGCTCCCTGCGCGGGCGGCGCCCACCCGCTCGGGATGACGCAGCCGCTCGCGCACCGCCTGACGATGTACGGCGCGATCGCGGTCGAGAACAGCTGCCAGGCCATGGCAACCGGCGCCTTCGGCGTGCTCCTCCTGCGCTTGACGCAGAAGCAGTTCTCGGCCACTCAATACGCCCTCTTCTCGAGCATCTTCGCGCTGGGGCGCACGCTGGCGGGACCGCCCGCGGGTTTCCTGGTGGACGCCCTGGGCTGGACCCCCTTTTTCCTGCTTTCGACGGTCGCATCGGTGCCGGGACTCTTTCTCCTCCATCGATTCTCGCCGTTCGGTGTCCGGGAACCGGAAATTACGGACGTCGCCCCGGTCGTTCGACGACCCGTGACCCGGGTGGAGCTCGCGGGCGAGGCTCTCGCGGGGGCGGCCGGCGGAACGCTCCTCGCCGGCGCGACGTCCGCTCTTCTCGCGGCATTCAAGGCGGCGCGCTCGCATCCGGGCTCGCCTCTCGACTTCCGCGCCGAATGGCTGCGCCTGTTCTCTCCCGATTCAACGGCGGGCTGGCTGCGACTCGCGGGAATCGTCGTCGCCGGGCTTCTTTGCGGAGGGGCGGCCGCCGCTTTCATCGCGGCCCGTCATGGCATCCGATCGGCCGCCAGAACGTAGGATAGGAGCGAAACATGGAGAGGCGCGTTTCCCCGGCACGGGTGTTCTTACCGGTTCTCCTGCTGTTGCCGTTCCAGGCTCCGACCACCGCGGGTCCACGGACGAAGAGCCCGCCGGCTCATTACGGCGTTCCCCGGCTCGCGCGCGGTCAGCTCTGGGTCTCCTCGGTGCCCGTGGGTCTCGAAGTTCGCGCCGGCGAAGACCCGAAGAGCAAGCCGATCGGTCGGACTCCGCTCGTTCTGAAGGCCCAGGACGTGCGTCCCTATGTGACCGTGACGATCCAGAAGAGCGATGCCCGCGGGAAGCTTCCGCATCAACTGGACCTCGCCGATTTCACCTCCACAAGGACCAACAGCAGCATGTGGAAGGACGAGCTCACGGGGAAAGTTGAAGACCTGGACCGTTCCATCACGTACAAGGTCCGACTCCCCGAGAAGCAGACGGTCATCGCCCTCTTTCAAACCAAGCATCTCTCGCTCGCCGACCTCCCCGGTCTCTATCCGCCCGGATCGAACTTCCGATTCTCGGACGAGATCATCCGCAAGAGTCTCGAGCAGAGAGGCGTGTCGCCCGAATTCATCCGCGCGGGAATCCCGCTTCTCCACCGCGGCGGCAAGATCGCTCTGCCGAGCAACCAGGGTTGGCTGGTGCTGGAGGTCACGGCCTCCGGCCAGGTCGAGCTGCTCGACGAGAGCGCGGGGAGTGCCCGGTAAGTCCCGCCGTTTCCGCCCGTCGGAACCGGAGAAGTGCTTCCCCATGATCCTCTCGTGATGCGATACGTCCTCGGGATCGATGCGGGGGGAACCAAGACCCGCGCGCTCATCGCCGACGAAACGGCGCGCGTGGTCGGCGGCGCGCTCGGCGGGGGCGCGAACCTCCGGACGCATGGCGAGCTCGAAGTCGAGAAGGTGCTGCACGCGGTGATCGAGGACGCGCGCGCCGATGCGCCCGCGACGCCCGAAGCAGTCGCGCTCGGAATCGCCGGCGCCGATCGGCCACCGGACGAGGCCGTCCTTCGGGCGATCCTCCGGCGAATCGGCTTCAAGAATCGCGTCGTCGTCACCAATGACGCGCGAATCGCCTTCGTGGCGGGGTCCGATCTGCGGGTTGGCCTCGCGCTCGTTTGCGGGACCGGCTCGATCGCGTGGGGCCGCAATCGTGCCGGTCAAGTCGCACGCTCCGGCGGATGGGGATGGCACCTGGGGGACGAAGGGTCGGGTTTTTGGATCGGAGAACGCGCGATCCGGGAAGTCCTTCGCGCCGTGGACGGCCGAGGCCCTTCGACCCGGCTCGATCGTGCCCTCTCGGAGCACTTCGAGATCGCGGAACCGGCGCAGATCCTCTACGCGATCTACGACCGCGAGTTTCCGCGGACCCGCGTCGCGAAGTTCGCGGCGCGGGTGGGGGAGGCGGCGCTCGCCGGCGACGCCGTGGCCAAGGCCGTCCTTTCGGACGCCGCCGCCGAGCTCGTGCGCGCCGCCTCGAGCGTTCGCGACCGATTACGCCTCGAAGAGGATGTCTACGACGTCGTCCTCTCCGGCGGCACCTTCGCCGCGGTTCCGAGTCTCGAGGCGGACGTCACCCGACGCCTCGAGACGCCGCGGGCCCTCGTCCGCAAGCTCGTCGAAGAGCCGGCAATGGGAGCAGTGAAGCTCGCGATCGAAGCGCTCGGCTCCTCGCAGCCCGGCGCGACTGTGCCGTGAAGAGGCTGATCGTCAACGCCGACGACTTCGGCCGGACGCCCGGCCTGAACTCGGGGGTGCTCGAAGCGCATCTTTACGGCATCGTGACCTCCGCCACCGTGATGGTCCTCGAGCCTTCCGCGGAGGAAGGAGTCTCGGAGGCGTTGCGGCGCGCCCCCCGCCTCTCGCTCGGGCTGCACTTCGTCCTGACTGGAGGCGGGCTTCCGGCGTCGATGCCGGCTCGGATTCCGTCGCTCTTGGTCGACGACCGCTTCCCGCGCTCCGCCGACTCGCTTCCACGCGAGCTCGTTCCCGAAGAGATCTCGCGCGAGCTCGAGGCGCAGATCTTCCTCTTCGAGAAGATGGCAGGGCGTGCTCCGTCGCATCTCGACTCTCACCACCACAGCGCCGTGCATCCGTCGGTCCAGCCGGTCTTCGCCCAAGCGGCGCGCCGGCGGGACCTGCCGGTGCGTGCGTCTACCGACCGAGCGAGGGAGGAGCTCCGGGCGGCGGGCGTGGCGACGCCCGACCGTTTCCTCGACGGCTTTTACGGCACGGGGGCGACCGCGGAGAACCTCCGCGCGATCCTTCGGCGACTGGGCCAGGGAACGAGCGAGCTGATGTGTCACCCGGGCCGCGCCGACGCGAAGCTCGTTTCGGGAAGCACGTACGCGCGGGAGCGGGAGCGCGAGCTCGCGGTCCTCTGCGACCCCGAGGTGAAGACGCTTCTCGCAGAGACGGAGATCCGGCTCGTCTCGTTCGCCGATCTGTGAAGATCGAAATCTTCCCGACGCCGGGAGCGCTCGCGCGCGCCGTGGCGGAGCGGCTCGCGAAGGCACTCTCGAAGCGTGGAGGAGCAGTCCTCCTTCTCCCGGTCGGAAAGACGGCGGTTCCGGTGTACCGCGAGCTCGCGCGGATCCGCGCTGCCGGGAGAGCATCCTTCCGCCACGCGACGACGTTCAACTTGGACGAGCTGCGCGTCGCGCCGGATGACCCCCGCAGCTTCCGATCGTTCATGGATCGTCGCCTGTTTTCGAAGGTGGACGTGCCTGGAGATCGGATCCGGTTCCTCCGGGGTAATGCGCCCGATCCGGAGCGGGAGTGCTCCCACTACGAGCGCGATCTCGCGCGGGAGGGGCCGGCGGACGTCGCGTTCGTCGGCGTGGGCGTCAACGGCCACGTCGCGTACCTCGAGCCGGGCTCGGCGCTTCCTCCCCGGACGTCCCTGGTGCGTTTGTCCGCCTCGACGCGGCATGGCCTCGCCGCCGACGGCGTGCGGCCCGTGCCGCGCGAAGCGCTCACGGTCGGAATCGAGACGATCCTCTCGTCACGGACGATCGTGCTCGTCGCGAGCGGTCGCCGCAAAGCCCGCGCGGTCGCGGCCTCCCTCGGGGGACCCGTGACGCCGCGCTGCCCGGCGTCGTTTCTCTCCCTTCACTCGAGCCTGGAAGTCTTTCTCGATCGCGGCGCCGCTTCAGGGCTTCCGCTCTAGTTCGGTCTTCTGTTCGTGGTATTCGGTGATGTGGTCGTAGACCTTCTCGGGGAACTGGAGGTCCTTGTAGACGTTGCCGGCGTCCGGGTCCCTTGGATTCGGGCAGATCGGAAAGGTCTGGTGCGCCTGCCACTCGAGAATCCGCTCGCGGGTGGGGGGACTGTAATCCTTCTCTTCGACCTGGTGGACGAGTGCCCGGGCCTCCTGCTCCGCGAACTCCGGATTCTTGCGCAGCCACGCGACGAGCTCTTCGCGGGGGACGAAATGGCGGGCGACCATCGCGAAGACGAGACGCCCGTAGTGGCCGACGTCTTGACCTCTGTCGAGCGCCCCGAGGAGGTGGGACATCATTTCGTTCTTTCGAAGCTCTTCGACGGACATCGAGCCTCCTTCGACGAAGACAAGCAATCCGAGTACCAGCCGACGGTCGACCTATGCTCGGCTCTCTTTCGAGCCACGCTCGAGCAAGCGCTTGGTCAGGAAGACGATCCCGATCATCTGCACCCACTCGGACAGGACGTTGCCGACCACCTGTCCCCATTTCGAATTGGGATCCTCGGATCGGTAGAGAAGCAGCCAGCCCGCACCGGTCACGACGAGGAAGATCGTCAACGAGTGACAGAGCAGGAAGTCGAGTACGGGGCTCCTCAAGTGGCGGGGAAGACGTCGGCTCTCCACCGAGCCGGATTCATAAAGGAACTTGGTTCCGACGACGAAGAAGAGGGTGCCGCTCCAGTCGGCCACCGAGTTCCCGAAGAAAGCTCCGAGATGAGTCGAAGGATCAGACCGCGCGTAGAGAAACGTCCAACCGGCGAGGATGCCGATCGCCACGAGGCTCAGCGAGTGGAAATGCAGGAATGCGAGAAGCGGTCCGCGACGGTGCCCGCCCTTCCGGGTCATCTCTTCCTCCTCTTTTCCTCCGCTCCGAGTGCGCGTCGAAGATCTCCGCCGGCGCGGTCGAGTCGCCGGCGGGCTTGCGCGTAGCGCTCGCCGGCTCGTCCCATCAGGATCGCCGTTCGCAGCTCACCGCGGGCCCGGGCGAGTAGGCGGCGCGCATTCTCCGCAGAAACTCCGCACGCTGCCGCAACGATCCGGAGTGCGCGGTCGCGAAGCTTCGCGGAACCGGCTCGCAGATCCACCATCCACGGACCAAAGACCTTGCCGGAGGAGGCGAGCGCGGACGTCGTGATCTGGTTCAGCGCGAGCTTCGTCGCGGTGCCCGCTTTCAGGCGCGTCGAGCCGGCGACGATCTCCGGCCCGACGTCGAGGCGCACGACCACGTCGGCCAGGCGGCCCGCCTCGCGGGACCGGCTCGCGGTGACGAGGACAGTCGAAGCGCCGCGCCGGCGCGCCGCCTCGAGTGCTCCGCGGACGAAGGGGGTCACCGACGACGCCGAGATCCCGATCACGAGATCTCCCGGCCGCGCCTTGGCGGCGCCGCGGGCTCCGTCGGCATGGCGATCCTCCGCGCCCTCCTTCGCGCGGAAGACGGCGGTGCGGCCCCCGGCGATGACCGCGAGCACGCGTCGCGGATCGGTCCCGAAGGTCGGTGGAAGCTCCGCGGCCTCCAGGACCGCGAGTCTCCCGCTCGTCCCCGCGCCGAAAAGGAAGCACGTGCGGCCGGAGAGATCGGTCGTCCGGAAGAGCTCCGCCGCGCGCAGGATCGCGGGCCTCGCTTTGCGGAGCGCGTCGAGAACACGCCGGTCCTCCGCTTGCATCAAAGCGACGATGCGCTCGATCCCAAGGCGGTCGAGACGGCGGGACCTCGGGTTGGGCGCCTCGGTCGAGAGTTGCTTCCAGGAATTTCGCCGGATTCCCAACTCAACCCTGTCCGATTTCATCGGTCGTTTCCAGGATCGATTTCACCTCGCCC
>DASWDK010000315.1:0-10688 GCA_036395335.1 Thermoanaerobaculia bacterium | reverse complement strand
GGCGGATCTACAAACCTTTCGGTAGCCCCTCTCTCACCGACCCTTCGTAGAGCGAGTCGAGCAGCGTCGCGGCATCGAGGCCCGCCGGCGTCTTCGTCGTCGGAACGACGATCCGGACCGTGTAGATGTGGTCTCCGGTTTCTCCGGTGCGCGGGTTCTTCACGCCTTTGCCGCGGAGCCGGAACTTCTGCCGTCCCTGGGTCCCCGCAGGAATCTTCGCGCGAAAGGTTCCGTGGATCGTCGGAACTTCGATCTCCCCTCCGGTGTAGGCCTCCTTCACCGTGATCGGGACGACGCCGTGAATGTCGTCGCCGACCCTCTCGAAGTAGGAGTGCGGCGTGACGCGCACCGTGACGAAGAGGTCGCCCGGCTCTCCTCCCCGGGCTCCGGGCCCGCCCTTGCCGGGAACTCGGATCGTGCCTCCATCCGCGGTGCCCTCGGGAATCCGGATCCGAACCCGCTCAGATTCGGCAACCCTCCCGGTTCCCCGACACGTCGCGCAGACCGTGTGCCCGGTGCGTCCCGTTCCTCCGCAGGTCGGGCACTCCTTCTCGCGCCGCAGTGAAAGCGTCGCCGTTCCCCCGAGCACGGCGTCCCGAAACGGGACCTCGATCGTTCCGTAAGACGGCTCCCCGCTCTCGGGGCCGGTGCGAAACCGGGAAGCACCCCCGAAAATGTTTCCAAAGAGCTCGGAGAAATCGGTGGACTCATACGAAACGTTGGGAAACGGAGATCCCCCGCCGCCGAAGGGCGAACTGCCGCGGCCAAATCCTGCGGCCGCTTCCGCGTCGAATCCCGCGGAGGAGGCCGCGTGCCCAAAGCGGTCGTAAGCGCGGCGCTTCTCGCCGTCTTTCAGGAGGTCGTAGGCCTCCTGAACTTCCTGAAACCGCTTTTGCGACGTCTTGTCGCCCGGATTGACGTCGGGATGGAGCTTTCGGGCAAGCCGTCGATAGGCTTTCTTGATATCGGCCTCGGACGCCCCTTTCGAGACGCCCAGAACCTCGTAGTAATCGCGCTTTTTCATCGGTTTGGCGCGATTATAGTCAGGCCGAAATTAAGACTTTGACACCCGACTAGGGTCTAATATTATTAGCCGCAATTCTTCTGTTATCTAATTCTATAAGGCGAGGACGGATTGGCAATCGACGACATCGATCTCCGAATCCTCGATATGTTGCAGCGCAACGGCAAGCTGTCTCAGGCGAAGATCGCCGGCGCCGTCGGCCTCACGACTCCCTCCGTCAACGAGCGAATCAAGAAGATGGAGCGTCACGGGATGATCAAGGGATTCGTGGCGCTTCTCGATCATGAAAAAATGGGTTTGCCGCTGACCGCTTACGTTGACGTCGCCCTGGAGCATCCCCGCTTCGAAAAGAGCTTCGTCGATGATCTCGAGAGGCTACTGGCCGTACAGGAGTGCCACTACCTCGCAGGCGACTTCGCGTACCGGCTCAAAGTGAAAGCGTCCAGCCCGTCCGCGCTCGCAGACTTCATCCAGCACCGGCTGCTCGCCATCCGGGGCGTCGTCCGGGCCCGGACGTGTCTTTCGCTCGCGTCGAAGAAGGAATCCACCCTCCTGCCGCTGGTCGAAGAGTCGAAAGAAAAAGAAAAGTAGGTCGCTACCCTCCAGTTCAAATGGAGGGCGTCCGCCCGGCTTTCACCGGACGGATCGGCCTAATGGCCTTTTCTGGTGGGATCCCTAGAAAAAGCGGAGAGTGTGTGGCCGGACCGCGCGGGAGTCCGGGCGGTCGGAGCAGAGGGCAAAGGTGGCGGGACCGCTTGCCTTGACCATAAATGTTAGCTCCCGGAGATGCAAAGCGGGTGCCACGGATCGACTCTAGAATCGGAAGACCGCCCCCGCATTCGCCGTCAGGAGCGAGCGCCTCGACTCCGAATAGATCTGGTGGAAGGTGAGTCTTCCCACGAGAGAAAGACGTGAGAGCACTCGGAGATCGCCGTCCACTCCGACGTGCCATCCGAAGACGGTCTCCCGCGCGTCGCGAAAATTCGTGATGGCGAGAGACGGCGCCGGATCCGGATTGACTTTGTACCCGCCGATGCCGGCGAAGAGACCGGACGTGTAGTCGCCTTCCCAGAATAGATACGACACGCCGACGGTCGCGTAGTCGATCCGGACTTTCAGGTCGGGAAGGACGACGTCTTCTCCGCTCACCCGGACGACCTGGCCCGCATTGTCTCCTTTCGCCTTCATCGAGCCGAACGCTCCACGAAGAAGGACCCGTTGCTCCAGCCGGAAATCCACCCATGCGTTTCCGTCGCGCGGGTGGAACTCGTCGAGCCGGAAATGGCGCTCGATGTCGTTGGTGAGACCGATCGACGCGCCGACCGCCCAGTCCTCGGCGAACGCAGGTGTCGCGGAGACTCCCGCGACGACGAGAGCGAGTCCGAGCTTCATGCGGATCGACAAGAGCACCTCCCTGACGAGCGCGTTTCGACTCTATACGATGTACGGACGCCGCGCGTGCGGCGTCGGGTCCGAAGGGTTTCCGTGCGATCTAGAATCGCGCCGCGAATGGGGGACGCGATACCTGCCGCGACGGCGCTTCAGCGGATCGGTCGGGCCGCCGCGAGATATTTCTTTCCTTCCTGCTGCCTCGCGTGCGAGACCCGCGCGGTCGAAGAAATTTTCCGCGGAGGCGTCTGTGAGTCGTGCTGGCGCGCAGTCCCGAACCTGGTGGGGCCGGGTTGCGTCTCCTGCAGCGAGCCTCTCGCGGCCGAAGGCGCCGAGCGCTGCGGCCGCTGCCTGATTCATCCGCCTTCCTTCCGGTCTCTTCGCGCCGCGGCGACCTATGGCGGGAGCGGGCGGTCGATTCTTCTCGCGTTCAAGTTCCGCGGCGCGGACTATCTCGGCGCGCGCCTGGCGGCGATCGTCGTGGAAAGGCTCTCGCCGAAAGAGCCGGCCGTCGCGTCCGAGGTGACGGCAGTTCCCGCGACGGCGCGCGCGGTGCGCCGTCGCGGATACCACCCGGCGGAGATCCTCGCGGAGGCCGTGGCCGAGAAGCTCGGGATCACTTTCTCGCCGCGCCGCCTCCGGAAGATCCGCGAGACCTCCCGGCAGAGCGGGCTCGCGCTGGAGCGGCGGCGATCGAACGTTCGCGGAGCGTTTCGCGCGGAGAGTCCCTCGCCGAAGAACGTTCTCCTGGTCGACGACGTGGCGACCTCCGGCTGGACCGCGCGCGAATGCGCGGAATCGCTTCTCGCGGCCGGTGCCGAACAGGTCGACGTCTGGTGCTTTGCGCGGGCCTCGCGCGACGATTTCGTTCGAGAATTGCAACTCGCCGGCTCCGAATGAATCTCTTGAACCGCGCCATCGTCGCGGCGCTGCCGGTCGTTCCGCGCCGTCTGGTCGAGCGGATCGCGCAGCGTTACGTCGCCGGAGAAACGCTCGAGCAGGCCCTCGTCACGGTGCAGACGTTGAACGCCGAAGGGTGCAAGGCGACGCTCGACGTTCTCGGCGAGGACGTCGCCCGAAGCGAGGAAACCGAGCGCACAGTCGCCGAGTACCTGCGCGCTCTCGATGGCATCGCGTCGCGACGACTGGACTCCAACATTTCCGTCAAGCTGACCGCTCTCGGCTTGAAGATCGATCCGGAGCATTGCCGCCGGGAGTTCGCCCGGATCGTCGGGGGCACCCAACACCACGGCAATTTCGTGCGAATCGACATGGAAGACTCCTCGGTCACCGAAGTGACGATCCGGATTTTCGAGGAGGCGCGAGAGAGATACGCAGGGGTCGGTCTCGTCTTGCAGGCGTACCTGCGCCGGAGTCTCGACGATGCGCGGAGGGCGGCCGGGCTTCGCGCGAACGTCCGCGTGTGCAAGGGGATCTACGTCGAGCCAGCCCTGATCGCCTTCCAGGGCCGGGAGGAGATCCGCGAGAACTACTCGTCGCTCGTCGACCGACTGCTCGAGGAAGGCTGCTTCGTCGGGATCGCGACTCATGACCCCGTGCTGGTCCGAAGGGCGCTCGCGACGATCGCCCGCCTCCGGTTGCCGCGCGAAGCGTATGAATTCCAGATGCTTCTCGGGGTGGCTGGAGAACTGCGGCGCCAGCTCGTCTCGGCGGGACACCGGCTGCGGGTCTACGTCCCGTACGGCGAGGCGTGGGAGACTTACTCGATGAGGCGTCTGAAAGAAAATCCAGCGATCGCCGGACACGTGGTGAAGGGCCTCTTCCGGCGGGAGTTACGGCTGCGGGGCCGCCGGCTCCAAGGGGAATAGCTATTGACGCGGGGGAATTCTATACTTCGATACAGGACCCTCCGGGGTCCGTCTATGCGCCGAAGCGTACCGGCCTTTCTCGCTGCGGTCCTGCCGCTCTTCGGAGCGAGCGGCCTCGCTCTCGCCGCGCCCCCTCCGGCGCCCCCGATCTCGGGAGTGGTGCGCCACCTCGAGCAGCCGATCGCCGGAGCTCTCGTCATCTTCTACAACCTGGGTGAAACAACCCTGACGCGGTCGCACTCGGCCCCGGACGGCACTTTCGTGCTCGCCACCGCGCCGGTCGGGGTTTACGACCTGATCGCCTACAAAAGAGGTTTCCTGCCGGCGCTCGTGAGGCTCTGGCATCAGGCGCTTCCCGAACGAGTGAGCACCGTCGAAATCAAGCTCGCGGCTGCGGGCCGCGAGCCGGGCGCTCCGTCGACTCCTTCGACGCTCTGGGAGCTGCGCGACCGGTTGCCCGCGGACGTCCTTCGCGAGATCGCGCTCGAAGAGGTCTCGGAGGCTCCGGCGGCCTCTCTCGATCGGATCCGCCTCGACCGACTGATCGCCGGGGAGCTGCGGAGCGTCACCGATGTCAGCGGCGGCGACACCTCTCTCTCCCGCACCGCGGTCGGGGTCCAGGGCGGCCTGCCCAACGGATGGAAGTACGACCTGCGCGGGGAGTACGCGGCCGTCTCGGACGCGGAGGACAGCACGGACGAGACAGCCAGCGGCAATGCGGCCGGTCTGGCTCTCGACGTCGCGACGTCGCCGCTCGATCGAGTTCGGGTCTCGACGCGCCGCCACACGATCAGCTTCGGCGACGATCGCCCGGCGAGCCTCCAGACCCACGGCGTCTCCTGGAGCCGCGACGGGCAGGAGGGCCGCGTCGAATCGGTCGGCGCCCGGTACGTCGAAGAAACCAATCTCTACCGGGCGACTGCGCTCGGGACCTCGTTCTTCCCGGTCGCGTCGCGAACGTGGGAGGTCAACGCCCGATACGCGCGGCCCGTTCAGGACTCCCCCGGAGTCTCCGTCGCGATGACGTACCGTCACCGGGAAGCGACCGTCGGTCCCTCGGGCGTCGGTTCCGAAGGAGCGTTTTTCCTCACCGGGCCGGACGCGGATCTCTCCGCCTCGACATCGATGCGACTGTTCCCGAGAATGGAAGTCGAGGGGGGCGTCGTCGGCCGTTACATGGCAGGCGGATACGGAATCGCGCCGCGCGCGACTTTCCGCTACGACCTCGGAAACGGTGCAGTTGTATTCGTGCGCGGGCTCCATCGTGTGGCCGAATCGAACGCCTCCTCCGGGACCGTCCTTCCGCGAGTCGCGTCGATCGAAGACAGCTCGGATCCGGCTTCGCAGGAGAGCTACGCGATCGGAGTCGAGCGGCGCGCCGGAGATTCTTCGCTCAAGTTCGAAGTTTCCACGCAGCGCATGGACGAGGTGGTCCGGGCCTTCTTCGAGGGCGACCTGCTGACGGACTTCGACAGTGTCTATTTCTTCGATGGCAATACCGTTCGGCAGGTTCAGGCCTCGGCGCGTCACCGCCTGTCCGACACGCTCGCGGGAAGCATCGCGGTCCGCTACGGAGACATCCGCGGGTCCGTCGCTTCGGACGTCGCGACCAGCTTCGGTATCTCCGACAGCGACGGACGCTTCTGGTCGGCGCGCGCAGCGGTCGAGATCCTGCCCACCAAAACCGGGGTGGCGATTCTCGTTCGCGGAGTCCGGCAGTCTCTGCAGAGCCCCGCGGCGAGCCACACCAACGACTCCGACAAGTTCGCGATCTCGATCGCCCAGGACCTTTCGGTCGTTGGCCTGACCCCGTTCGGGTCGGACTGGAAGCTCCTCCTGGCGCTGGAGTCGGCGCGCTCGACCGCTTCGAGCGACCGCGAGGACCCCGCTTCGACCAGCCGCATCATGGGCGGTCTGGCGCTCGCGTTCTAAACTCCTCCGCGGGCACCCCTTCCTCTCCGCTCGGACATCCCCCGACCCCTCGCGGCGGGTTGCGGTCTGGTCCCCGGCACTGACCAACGGTCCAAAATAATTTTGAACTGTGTTCAAATTATTGGATGGACCGGCGGAACGGAAACTCGGCTAAAACGCTAAACCTTTCCGGAGAAGGAGTTAGCGCCATACCCCAGATTTCCGAACGTGGCATTCGCATTGCTGAATCGGCGTCCGTGTCCCGCAGTCTGAAAACAATCGTTCTGGTCGTCGGCGTGGCCTTCACCGCCGCGACGGCAGGGCTCGCCTTCGTCTCGTTTTCGAGGAAGGTCGCAACTTTCCGGACGGCCGGATTCGCCGCCGAGCGGGCCGGCGATGCCCTGCTCGTCCGGCGGGTCGAGTCAGGTGGCGCGGCCGAAGCAGCCGGGATCCGGCCGGGAGATCGCCTCGTGCTCGCGGACGGCCGCACGGCGGCATCGCTCGAATGGCCGGAAAAGGACCTCGCCCGCCGCCCATTTCCCCACCACATCGTGGTCCAGTCCGGCGATTCCATCAGCGCCCTCGCGATCCGGGAGCCCTCCGTCCATCCCGACTTCACGTATCTCTTCCTCGCTTTCGTCGGACTGCTCTACCTGGCGATCGGACTCTTCACGGTGGCCCGCGAGCGCGCTCTCGCGTCGCGGGTCTTCTGGGCTCTTTGCCTCTCTTCGTTCGCGATCTACGTCATCACGCCCGCGGGCCCGCACGACTCAATCTGGAAACTCTCCTGGCTGGCGGAGGACTTTTTCCGGGCGCTTCTGCCGGCACTCCTTCTCCATCTGTTTCTGATCTTTCCGCACCCCGCGCGGTCACGGCGATTCGTTCCGCTTCTCTACCTTCCGGCGGTCGCGTACATCGCGGCCCAGCCCGCACTACTCGCCATGGGCGTCCGGGAAGCTGCCCGCGCGGCGGAAACCGCCACTCGGTTCTGGTTCCTCTATTTCGCGGTGTACGCGGTCGCCGTCATCGCCCGCCTGGCCAAGCTCCTCCAGACACGCGACAACGCGGACGCGGAGAAGCAGACCCGGTGGGTCGCGCTCGGCGTCACCGTCGGGCTCGCGCCGTTCGTTCTCCTCTCGGCGGTGCCCCGGACCCTGGGCTTCGCTTCCCCGCTCCTTTCGACGATCGCAGTCATCCCGCTCGTGTTCATTCCTCTCGCTTTCGCCTGGGCGATCCTGCGGTGGCGCCTCTGGGACGTGGAGATTTATGTCCGCGAGGCGGTCGCAGCGACCGGTGCGGTGCTGCTCGGCGGAATGACGTTCGTGCTCCTGAATGCGCTGCTCGACCGAACGCTCGTCGGAATGGCCGCGGCCGGAAAGAACGTGATTGCATTCGCCTCCGGGCTCGTGCTCGCCTCGCTTCTGGTCCCGGTCAAGCGACGCCTGACCGACGCACTCGAAAAGATCCAATATCGCGAGACGTACCGCGCGCGGCGGGCGCTGCTCGACGTCGCCCGCGAGTTCTCCACGCCGCGGCCGAAGGAAGAGCTGGTCAATGCCATCGTCCGGCGCGTCGAGGAAGGTCTGCACGTCGTGCCCTGTTCGCTCTTCCTGCTCGAGAACGGGGACGGCGACACCCCCGAAGGCGCATTGCTGGCCGCTCGGCTGGGCGACGACGAAGTGTGGCGCCTTCGCGCCTCCGCTTTCGGCGAGGGCGAGCCTGCCGCGGCGCAGCATCTCCACGCGATGGGCTATCGCACGTTTTTCGCGATGCGCTCAGGGGGGAAGCTGGCAGGAGCGCTCGGCGTCGGTCACAAGGATGGACGTGTCCCGCTCTCGTCGGAAGACGAGTCGCTTCTCTCCGCCGTCATGGCCCAGGCGGGGCTCGCCTACGAGAACGCTCGTCTCTACGGGGCGCTCGCGGACCGGCTCGAGGAGATTCGCGCACTGCAGCAGTACCAGGAGAGCGTCATCCGCTCCTCCTCTTCCGGGATCGTCGTTCTGGACGGAGAAGACCGTGTCCACTCCGCGAACCCCGCGTTCGCGCAGCTGGTGGGCCGCGAGGAGACCGAGCTCCTCGGTCTTACTTTCGCGGAGGTCCTTCCGGGGGTTGCGCTCGGAAGGCCGCCCGAGGGAGACGAGGAAATCTCTTTCGAAGGCCGGTTCACCGGGCCGGGCGGCGGCGAGCGCGACCTGCGCGTCTCGATCTCGCGTCTCCAGGGAGAGCCCGACCGTCGCGTCGTCCTGGTGGACGACGTCACGGATCGCTTGAAGATGGAGAGAGCTCTCGCCGAGCGCGAACGCCTCGCCTCGCTCGGGGTCCTTGCCGCGGGTGTCGCGCACGAGGTCAACACGCCGATCGCGGGACTGTCTTCGTACGCGCAGCTCCTTCTCTCGGAGACTTCGCCCGGCGACCCGCGATACGCGATCTTGAAGAAAATGGAGCGCCAGACGTTCCGAGCTGCGCACCTCGTCAACAACCTCCTCGAGTTTGCGCGTCCCCGGGCGCGCGCGCGGATTCGCGCCGATTTGCGGACCGTCCTCGCGAATGCGGCCGAGTCGGTCGAGACCTCGTTCGGGTCGCGTCGCTTGACTGTCTCGGCCGATGGGGGCACGCCGGTCGAGGTTCTCGGCGATGCGCGCGAGCTCGAGCAGGTCTTCGTCAACCTGCTGACCAATGCGCGGGACGCCTCTCCGGAAGACGGGACCGTCTCGTGCGAGGTTTCCCGCGATCGAGACCTGGCACGGGTGTCGATCGCTGACCGCGGAGCCGGTGTTCCACCCGATGCGGGAGACCGGCTCTTCCAGCCGTTCTACACGACGAAGAAAGCGGGTGGGATGGGCCTCGGCCTCGCCATCTCGCGCGACATCGTCCGCCGGCACGGCGGCGAGATCGGCCTCGCGCCCCGCGAAGGAGGGGGCACCGTCGCCTGGGTGACTCTGCCGCTCGCGTCGAGCGGCGGGTCGGTGAAGGCGGATCTGCCGTCATGAGCCGCGACCTGCGCATTCTCGTCGTGGACGACGAGGAGGTGATCCGCGATGTCCTGGCGACGCTGCTCGAGAAGGAAGGCTACGAGGTCGCGGTCGCATCGACCGCGGGAGAGGCTCTCTCGCTTTTCGAGGGGGAGTCCTACGACGTCGTGCTCCTCGATCTCATGCTCCCCGACCGCTCCGGGCTCGACCTTCTGCGCGACGTCCGCCGGCAGGATCCGGACGCCGTCGTCGTCATCGTGACCGCATACTCCTCGATCGAAGGCGCGATCCAGGCGATGCGTGAGGGCGCGTTCCACTACATCCCGAAGCCTTTCCAGAACCAGGAAGTCCTCTTGACGGTGCGCAAGGGCGCCGAGGCCCGCCGCCTGACCGAGGAGAACCGCCGCTTGAAGGAAGAGCTTTCGAAGCGCTACGGACTCGGCCGTATCGTCGGGAAGTCCGAAGGAATGCGCCGGGTGTTCGATCTCGTCCGGCTCGCCGGACCTTCGAAATCTACGATTCTCGTCGAGGGAGAGAGCGGAACGGGGAAGGAGCTCGTCGCTCGAGCGATTCACACGCACTCGCCGCGCTCCGGCGCTCCATTCGTCACTGTTAACTCCGGCTCCATGCCGGCCGATCTTCTCGAGTCGAATCTTTTCGGCCACGTCCGTGGCGCCTTCACCGGCGCCGTGGCGAACAAGAAGGGGCTCTTCGAGGTCGCCGAGGGCGGATCGATCTTCTTAGACGAGATCGGGACCGTTGGCCTCGAGACTCAGGCGAAGCTCCTGCGCGTCATCCAGGAAAAAGAGTTCATGCGGCTGGGCAGCGTCGAGACGCAGAAGGCGGACGTCCGGATCATCGCCGCGACCAACGTCGACCTGAAGAAGATGGTCGGTGAGGGGCGCTTCCGCGAGGACCTCTACTATCGCCTCTGCGTGATCACGATCCCGATCCCGCCGCTTCGGGAGCGCCGCGAGGACATTCCTCTCCTGGCGGACCACTTCGTCCGCCTCTACGCGTCCGAGAACGACAAGCCGATCTCCGGCTTGGTACCCGAAGCGATGAAGGCGCTCCTCGACTACGACTGGCCGGGGAACGTCCGTGAGCTCGAGAACGCGATCGAACGCGCCGTCGTCCTGTGCTCGGGCGGGTCGATCGGCCTCGACCTCCTTCCCGAAACCGTCCTGCAGCCGGGCCGCGGAGAGGTTCTGATCCGACTGCCGGAAAACGGATCGACCTACCGCGACCTGATCGAGGAGTACGAGCGGCGGTTGATCCGCACAGCATTGCGCCGCACGGGCGGCGTTCAAAAACGCGCTGCGGAGCTCTTGAAGCTGAAGCCCACGACGCTCCACGAGATCATCAAGAGACTCGAGATCCGCGACCAATAGCTCCCGCATCGTTAGAATCCGGCCTCCAAAGGAGCTCTCCTTGAGAAGAGCTGTCTCGATTGCTGTCGGTCTCCTCCTGTCTCTCAAGATGGCGCGCGCGGCGGACGACCCGCTGTTCTCGCCGGCCGGAATCGCTTCGAGCTACGCGCCCCCCCAGATGGACCCTCGGGTG
>DASWDK010000314.1:0-4003 GCA_036395335.1 Thermoanaerobaculia bacterium | reverse complement strand
AGGCGCGGCTCATGGGACGTCTGGACGAAGATGTCGACCGCCTTCTCCCGCGGCTTTCCCCGGTGATCGAATATGCCGCTCGCGAAGGCCCGCCCCTCCTTTCCGAACAGGCCCGCGCCCGGCAGGGAGACCTTCCCTCGACCGCCCGCACCCGCCTTCTGGTGTACTGGGCCGGCGACCGATCGTCTTCCGAGGACTACCTCTCGCGGGCGATGCTGCGCCCTTACGTCGAGTTCCTGAGATCGGTCAACCGGGCGCCCGACCGCGTTCACCGGCAGGGCCAGTGTCCGTTCTGCGGCGGCTCCCCCTGGATCTCCGCGCGCCGCGACGCCTCGATGATGGAGGGCGCGCGCCGGATGCTCGCGTGCGCGCTCTGCGGCGGCGAGTGGCTCTTCGGCCGAATCCTGTGCCCCGCCTGCTTCGAAGGGGATCCTGCGAAGCTTCCGTCTTTTCAGAGCGAGAAGCATGCGACAGTGCGCGTCGAGGCGTGCGAAACCTGCAACCGCTACGTCAAGTCGATCGATCTCTCGGAAGACGCGCGACCGATCCCGGAGGTGGACGACCTCGTCTCGCTCTCGATGGATCTCTGGGCGGTCGACCAGGGCTTCACCCGGATCGAGCCGGGGCTCGCCGGCCTGTAGCGTGGATTCCGAGGGCGACCTCCTCGCCGTCCAGAGGGGGCTTCGAAGCCGCTTCGACGATTTTCGCCGCGCGCTCGACCGCCGGGAGGACGATGCCTGCCGGCTCGCCCTGGCCGACTTCCACGGACATCTTTGCCGCTGGACCGCGGCGGAAGAAAGGGTTCTCCTGCCCGTGCTCGCCCGTGCGTCCTTTCCGGATCGCGATCCGGAACGCGAGCTCAAGCTCGAGTACGTGCAGATCCGGGAGCTGACGCGTTACCTTCTCTCCCAGATCGACGAGCACGCGCCGATCGCAGACGTCCTCGGTCTCGTCGAGAACCTCGAACGACGGCTCGCCGCTCACGAGTCGGAGATGGAGAAGGTCTACTACCCCAGAGCCGCTCCGCTGCTGACGCCCGACGAGTGGCAGATCCTCCGGAACTCGGCGCCACCCGCCTAGCCGTCTCTCGGCGCTCCTTCAACCGAGCTGATGGAGCTCGAACGCGGACTCCTCGTTCCGCGGCCGCAGCGCGTCGTAGGCCGCTCGGAGGTTCTCCACGGTCCATCCGAGAAAGATGCCTTCTCCCCGATACCAGACCTCCCCGCTTCCGCTCCCCGCTTCGACGAGCACGATCGCGCCGCGCCCCTGGTCGCTCTCGGCAGAGAGGCGCCATGCCGATAGGGTCACGCCGCTTTCGCGCGTCCGGATCGGCATGCGGTCGAGCGTCAGCGCGCGCGCATTCGTCAGCCCGGGGACCGGCTCCGGTCGTTGCGGTTCGGTGTCGGAATCCGATCCAGCCAATCGCTTCAACCTCCCCGCGTGTGCATTTCGAGATGCGGGTCCTCTCGCAGGGTGCCGGCGGGAAAGAGCGGAGCGCGGTCGTGGAGGGCGAGCCGCTCCTCGGCGCCGCGATCGGCCCTCACGAGCCAGCCCGACTCGATGCGCGTGCGGAGCTCTTCGGCGGAGGCGCCTCCGCGAAGCGGGCCGCGAAGATCGATCCCGCTCCGGGCATAGAGACACAGGTACCAGACGCCGTCGGCGGTCAGGCGGCTCCGGTCACAGGAAGTGCAGAACGGGGCCGTCATCGAGGAGATGAGCCCGAACGCGGCGCCGTCCGCGAGCCGGAAGCGGTCCGCCGGAGCGGAGCTCTCCTCGACGATCGGCTCGAGGTGCCCGTAGTGGCGCTCGAGCCGATCGAGGATCTCGGTGCCGGGGACGACCGCATCTCTCGACCAGCGGGTCGCTCCTCCGACGTCCATGTACTCGATGAAGCGCACCTCGGCGCCGACGCGCCGGCCGTACTCCAGGAGCGGCACGAGCTCGTCGTCGTTGATCCCCCGGATCACGACGGTGTCGATCTTGAGTTTCGAGAAACCGAGCTTCGACGCCGTCTCGATGCCGGAAAGAACGCGCGGCAGCTCGTCGAACCGCGTCAGGGCACGGAATCGCTCGGGCCGGAGGGTATCGAGGCTGACCGTGACGCGGTGGAGTCCCGCCTCGGCAAGCGCTTCGGCCTGCTCGGCCAGGAGCACCCCATTCGTCGTCAGCGCGAGGTCCCGAATTTTCGTTTTCGAAGCGAGGATCCGCACGAGCTCTTGCAGATCCCGGCGCACGAGCGGTTCGCCGCCGGTCAGCCGAAGGCGTTCGACCCCCACCTCCGTGAAGACGTCGACTAAGCGGCCGACCTCTTCGAATTCGAGGATGTCCCGCCGAGGGAGCCAAACGTAGTCCTTCTCCGGCATGCAGTACTGGCACCGCAGGTTGCACCGGTCCGTGACCGAGATCCGGAGATTTCGAAGCGGCCGGCGGAACATGTCGAGAACGGCCACGAGTGGATTCTAAGCTGTCCGCCGCGTCACTTTTCGCGGCTCCAGCGCTCGAAAATCCGTCGAATCTGTCGCTCGGCGGCGGCGGCGGCTTCTCCCGGCGTGGCCTCGTCCCGCGCGACGCGGGCAAACATGGTCGGAAGGACGAAGGTGTTGAACACCTCGTCGATGGCGGCGGTCGCATAGCCGGGAAAGCCGATGTTCGTGGCCCAGTCGCGGACCGAGCCGAGCACGCGGTACTTGTCGGGCGGATCGGCCTTCGGGTCGCTCGCGATCCGTTGGTCGAGGTCGGGGAGCGATGCCGGGAAGCAGGGGAAGTTGTAGGACTCTCCTTCCCGGAAGACGTCGGAGAAATGGTCGACGAGGTCGACTAAGAACTGCTTCGCTCCGTCCGGATTCTCGGCAAATTTCCAGACGACGTAGCAATTCATCACGTGCTCGGCGGCGATCCGGCGGACGGGCCCCTTGAGGGCGCGCGTCAGCCCGATCTTCTTCGACATCTCCCGGTCCTCCCGCTCCGCAGTTCGGGTGACCGAGATCGCGTTGCAGACGAATGACGCCCGCCCCGCGAGAATCATCCGGTTGTTCGAGGAAGGATCCCAGGTGAAGACCTCCGGCGTCATCGTCTCCCGGTAGAGCGCGCGGACGTACTTCAAGGCTTCGATCGTCTCTTTTGAGTTGATGGCGACGCGCCCTTCCTCGTCCTGCTCGGCGCCGCCGAACGACCAGAGCACCGCCCGCAGCGCCATGTTCGAGTCGATCTCCTGCGACAGACCAATCCCGACCGGATTCCCGAACCGCTCCTTGATCTTCCGGCCGCCGGCGCGCAGGTCGTCCCAGGTGTCGGGACCTTTTGCGTATCCGACTCGCTCCCACAGATCGATCCGGTAGTTGCCCGGGTCGGGCACGTACGAATCGGAGAACGCGAAGAACTTCCCGGTCTTCGGGTCGAACGTCGAGCGCTCGGCGAGCGGAATCATCTCTCCGTGCTTCTTCTGGACCGCCTCGATCACGGGGCGGTGGTCGATCACCTGCCTTTCGTACGCCGCCGGCGGTGACAGAAAAAGGAAGAGATCGTGCCCCTTGCGCGCCGAGGCCTCCGATGCTCCGCGAGCGGCGACCTCGGTGGAGGCCATATGGTCCACCGTCACGAGCGTGGAGTTCTTCTCACCCCATTCCTTCGTATAGACGCCGTCGAACCAGCGATCGTACGCGGGGATGAAATGGCTCCACTGGAGGATCTTCAGCGTCTTCCGGGCGGGGGCGGGCTGTTTTCCCCGAGGGCCGCAGGCGACGGCGGGAATCGTTCCCGCGGCGAGCGCAACGCCCGCGCCCTTCACGAACTCGCGCCGCGAGAGCCTCCGCGATTTCTTCGCTGCCATTTCTCCTCATTCGGCGCGAGATTCGGTGGCGGGTGCAGGTTCGCAGAACCTGTCCCCGCGACTTGTTCGGTCGCTCCGTTCGCGGTCCGCGCGCGAAGTCTATAATCGCCGTTCGGGAGAACGGATGGCTCCGCGTGGACGGAGCGGGAGGTTTCTTGGCGGCACTCGAACCCG
>DASWDK010000313.1:0-2563 GCA_036395335.1 Thermoanaerobaculia bacterium | reverse complement strand
ACGTGCGACGGATGTGGCAAACAGACGCAGGTTCCCTTCAACCCGACGAACGGCAAGCCCGTTTACTGCCGCGAGTGCTACTCGGCGCGGCGGGCGCAGGCTTACTGAGTCGGCCCTTTCTGAACGAACGAAGCCCCGGCGACGCCGGGGCTTTTTTTCTGGGGTCAGGTATTCACGAATCGCCGTGTGCGCGGAACGCCTGGCTGGTCTTGCCACTTTGCTCCGCAAAGTGGCAAGTGGAGACCTGACGCCCATCCTGCTATCGTCCCGTCGTCTTGAACCCCGTTCGCTCCGGCCCCGGACTTCTCGAAGCGATCGGATCGACGCCCCATGCCGAGCTCGCGCGATTCTCCGCTGGCGCCGCGCGAATCTTCGCCAAGCTCGAGTTCCTGAACCCCGGGGGCAGCGTGAAGGACCGCATCGCGCGGTCCATGATCGAGGACGGCGAGGCACGCGGCCTCCTTCGGCCGGGCGGCACGATCGTCGAGCCGACGTCCGGCAATACCGGCGTCTCGCTCGCGATGATCGCCGCCGTCAAGGGGTACCACTGCATCGTCGTCATGCCGGAGGGATACGGCCTCGTCAAGGCGAAGCTGATGGAGGCACTCGGCGCCGAAGTGGTCCGCACGCCGGCCGGCGAGCTCATGAGCGGAGCGATCCGCAGAGCCGAAGAGATCGCGAGAGACACTGGGGCGTTTCTCCCGAACCAGTTCGCGAATCCGATCAACCCGCTCACACACTACGAGACGACGGCGCGGGAGATGTGGGCAGAGCTCGGCGAGTCGATCGACGCCTTCGTCGCGGGCGTCGGCACCACTGGCACGTTCACCGGGATCGCGCGCTTTCTTCGGGAACGCCTCCCGCGATGCCTGCGCGTGGCCGCGGAGCCTCAGGGCTCGATCCTCGGCGGCGGGGAGCCGGGGCCGCACGAGGTCGAGGGCATCGGTCTGTCCTTCTTTCCGCCGATTCTCGACCGGTCCGTCATCGACGAGGTCGTCCGGATCGGGGACGGCGAGGCATTCGAGACGTGCCGCAAGCTCGCGCGAACCGAAGGCCTTCTCGTGGGAGGATCGTCGGGGGTCGCCGCCGCCGCCGCACTTCGCGTGGCTCGCCGGCTCGGCTCCAGCAGGACGGTCGCGACCATCTTCCCCGATGGCGCCGAACGCTACCCGGAGAAAGGAATCTTTCAGCCACCGCGCTGACTATTTTCGGGAACGAGGTCTAAACCATGGGATTTTCGACAGATGCTATCCACGCCGGCAACGCTCCAGATCCGGGGACCGGAGCCGTGTCCGTTCCCATCTACCAGACGTCCACCTACGTGCAGGAAGCGCTCGGCAAGCACAAGGGCTACGAGTACGCGCGCACTCAGAATCCGACGCGGGCCGCGCTCGAGGAGAACCTCGCGGTGCTCGAAGGCGGGGCGGGAGCGCGGGCCTTCGCGTCGGGGATGGCGGCCATCACCGCGGTGTCGACTTTCGTGAAGGCAGGAGAGCACGTCGTCTGTTCGAATCTCACCTATGGCGGGACCTATCGCTACTTCACGAAGATCCAGGCGAGATACGGCGTCGAGTTCACTTTCGTGGACACGGCGAACGCCGACACCGTGCGCTGTGCGATGCGGGCGAACACCCGGCTGCTCCACCTCGAGACTCCGACGAACCCGATGATGACCCTCTGCGACATTCCGCTGCTGTCGCAGATCGCGCACGAGCGCGGCGCCCTCGTCGTCGTGGACAACACGTTCGCATCGCCGTATCTCCAGAGACCGCTCGAGCTCGGAGCGGACTTCGCCGTCCACTCGACGACGAAATTCCTGAACGGCCACTCCGATTCGGTCGGGGGCGTTGCGGTGGCCAAGGACCCCGCACACCTCGAGTGGCTCGGGTTCGTCCAGAACAGCTCCGGCGCGATCCTCTCTCCCTTCGACTCCTGGCTCGTCCTCCGCGGAATCAAGACGCTCGTCGTCCGTATGGAGCGGCACGAGACGAATGCCCGGGAGATCGCCCTTTACCTCTCGAAGCACCCGAAGGTGCGAAAGACTTATTACCCCGGACTCGCCGATCACCCGCAGCACGATCTCGCGCGTCGCCAGATGAAGGGATTCGGCGCGATGATCTCCTTCGACGTCGGGTCCTTCGAGGCCGCTCAGGCGCTGCTCTCCCGCGTACGCCTCTGCTCGCTCGGCGAGAGCCTCGGCGGCGTCGAGACCCTGATCTCGCACCCGGCGACCATGACACACGGTTCGATCCCCGAAGAGGAACGGGAGAAGCTCGGAATCACGATGGGCCTCGTCCGGATTTCCGTCGGGATCGAGGACGTCGAGGACCTCGTGGCCGATCTCGCGCAGGCGCTGGAGGCGGTTGGCTAGAGCCCTCCTCGTCGCGGCGCTCGCCGCCGCCTCTCTTCTGCCGCGCGGCACCGCGGCCGACGACTTCGATGCGCTCCGTGAGGAGTTCGTCGCGAGCATCAACGCCGAACGCGCCCGCGAGGGGGTCGGCGCGCTCCAACTCTCTCCGGCGTTGAGCGGTCTCGCCCAGAAGATCGCGGACGAAGCGGCGCG
>DASWDK010000312.1:0-9509 GCA_036395335.1 Thermoanaerobaculia bacterium | reverse complement strand
GCCGCGCTCGTCCTGTTCGAGCGAAAGCGCCCGCAGCGCGGGGACAGATTCCCGCCAGCCGTTCGCGATCGCGTCGCTCGCGCGTCCCACCTGATCGGCTGAGTCGAGGCGCACGGCGTAGCGCGCGGACTTGACGGCTCGGGAAAGAGCCGGCTCCGTCGAGCCGAGCTCGCGGACATCCCGCACCGACGGTCCGGGCGGCAACTTCTCCGAGATCGCTCGAGCGGCGTCGGGTCCGAAGGGCGTGACCCCCTCGACGTCGAAGACCTCGTGTCGGCTCTCGAGCCCAAGCGGGAGTGCCGGTCCCATCGAGAGCTTCATGTGCGGGTTGAAGCCTTCCGAATACCGCGCGGGGAGGCCGGCGGCGCGGATCGCGCGCTCCAGCACGTCCATGGTGTTGCGGTGCGAGAGAAATCGTGCATCGCCCGTCTTCTCGAAGGTGATCCGGTGGCGGATGGCGGGACCTGCCGTGCGGGAGGAGCGCCGCACGGCCGACGGAAGATCGGGCATCGCCTTCTGCCGATAGGCGGCGCCCTTCGCGACTTCGCGGTAGGCCGCGGGATCGTCGGCGGACGGCGCCGCGGGATCGAACGTCGGGAGCGTCCCCGCGAGAGAACGCGCGAGCACGGTGTCCTCGCCGTTGCCCGGGACCCCGCAGGCGTAGCAGTGCCCCCACTTGCAGTCCTCGGTCCGCATCTCCTTCTTCGCCTTCACGAGCTCGACCTTGAGGAACCGCTTCGTGATGGAAACGTCGAGAACGTCCCACGGCAGGACTTCGTCGACGTCGTAAGCGCGAAGGTAGTCGGACTTCGGAATGCCCTCGGCCTCGAACGCGCGGTTCCACAGGTCGTAACGGAAGTGCTCGCTCCAGCCGTCGAACTTCACGCCCGACGCCCACGCCGAGTGGAGGATCCGCGCCATCCGGCGGTCCCCGCGTGACAGCACGCACTCGATTTCCGCTTCGCGCGGCTCGTGCCACTTCATCTTCGCGCCACGGACGCGGCGGAACCGATCCTTCAGGTAGGCGAGTTTCTTCTCCAGCAGCTCGACGCCGTCGAACGGCGCCCACTGGAAAGGTGTCCAAGACTTCGGAACGAACGGTCCGACGGAGACGTTGACCTCTTTTCGTCCGTGCTTCCTTCCCTGCGCGAGGATGCCTTCGACGAGCGTCACGAGCTCGTCCAGATCGGACTTCGTCTCCGTCGGCAGCCCGATCATCGTGTAGACCTTGATCAGGTCCCATCCCCGGGCGAACGCGACGTCGGCCGCCTGAATCATGTCCGCGTTCGTGAACGTCTTGTTGATGACGCGGCGCAGCCGGTCCGAGCCGGTCTCCGGGGCGAACGTGAAGCCGGATTTCCTCACCTCCGAGACGGCGTCGGCGAGGCCGACGGAAAACGCTTCCGCGCGCAGCGACGGAAGCGAGATCGAGACGCGCCGTTCGGAGAGCTGCGGAGCGAGACAGCGAACGAGCGGCTCGATCTGCGAATAGTCCGCCGTCGAGAGCGAAAGGAGGCCGACCTCGCTCCAGCCGGACTCCGCAATGAACGTCTTCGTCATCGACACGACGTCGCCCGGGTCGAGCTCCCGCACGGGGCGATACCAGTAGCCGGCCTGGCAGAACCGACAACCCTGCGTGCAGCCGCGCATGACCTCGAGACCGAGGCGGTCCTGCACGATCTCGACGGAAGGGACCATCGGCCGGTCCGGGTAGTACTCGGGTTTCAGGACCGGGACCCAGGTCCTCCGGGCGCGCTCCGGCGCACGGGAGTCGTTTCGGGTGATCGTGGCAATGCGTCCGGCCTCGTCGTAGGCGACGTCGTAGAGAGAAGGGACGTAGATGCCGTCGAGAGCGGCGAGGCGCGCGAGGAGATCCCGCCGGGCAAGGCCGGCTGCACGCGCATCGGAGAGCGCGTCGAGGAATCGCGGGAGCGCCTCTTCTGCGTCCCCGACCAAGAAGGCGTCGAAGAAGTCGGCGACCGGCTCGGGGTTCGCCGTGCAGGGACCGCCGCCGAGAACGATCGGAGCCGCGTCGGCGCGGTCGCGCTGCCACACCGGGATTCCCGCGAGGTCGAGCATGTTCGGGACGTTCGAGTAGTTCAGCTCCGACTGGAGCGAGAAGCCGACGACGTCGAAGTCCGCCACCGGCGCGAACGACTCGACCGTGAAGAGGGGGATCTCCCGCTCCCGCATCCGGCTCTCGAGGTCGACCCACGGGGCATAGGTTCGCTCGCACGCGAATCCGGCCCGGCGGTTGACGATCTCGTAGAGGATCTTCAGCCCCGTGTGGCTCATCCCGATCTCGTAGGTGTCGGGAAAGGCGAGGGCGACCGTGACCGCGGCTGCGGCGAGGTCTTTGCGGACGACGTTGCGCTCCAGGCCGACGTAGCGCCCGGGTTTCTCCACCGTCGGGAGGATCGGTTCAAGACGCGGCCGCAGCGAGGCGTAGCGCATGGAATTGACGATTCTAGTCGACGTACTTGAATCCGGTCCCGGTGTTGAACAGGACGACTTTCGACCTCCGGTCGAGCCTGTCGGCATCCGAGAGCTTTTTCGCCGCGGCCCACGTGGCCGCGCCTTCGGGACAGACGAACAGTCCTTCGGTCTCGCCGATCTCCGTCTCCGCTGCCCGCATCTCGTCGTCGGTGACCTCGATCGCGTCCCCGCCCGACTCCCGCACGATCGCGAGGATGAGAAAATCCGCGAAAGGCTTCGGCACGCGCAGACCGGATGCGTAAGTCGCGGCGTTCTCCCACTTCTCCGCGACCGCCTGGCCGAGGGCGAACGCCTTCGGGATCGGGGCGCAGCCGGCAGCCTGCACGGCGATCATGCGCGGCCGCTTCGAGCCGATCCAGCCGAGCCGCTCCATTTCGGAGAACGCCTTCCACATCCCGATCAGGCCGGTGCCGCCTCCGGTCGGATAGATCAGGGCGTCCGGCAGCTTCCATCCGAAGTCCTCCGCGAGCTCGTATCCCATCGTCTTCTTCCCCTCGACGCGGTAGGGCTCCTTCAGCGTCGAGACGTCGTGCCATTTCCCCTGCGTGGCCCCCTCGGCGACCAGCTTCCCGCACGCGTCGATCAAGCCGGGGACGAGCGTCACGCGCGCGCCGTAGCGTTCGCACTCGACGCGGAAGAGCTCCGGCGTGTCGTCGGGCAGGAACACGTCGCAGTCGATCCCCGCTCGCGCCGCGTAGGCCGCCGCGGCGCCGCCCGCGTTGCCCGCCGAGGGCAGGGCGATCCGCGCGAAGCCGAGCTCTTTCGCTTTCGAAACGGCCGCGGAGAGGCCGCGCGCCTTGAACGAGCCGGTGGGATTCCCCGACTCGTCCTTGATCCAGAGGTCCGAGAAGCTTCCACGGTCGCCGAGCCGACCCGCCGGCAAGAGCGGCGTTCCGCCTTCTCCGAGCGAGAAGACGTGGTCCGGCTCCTCGATCGGCATCATCTCTCGCCACCGCCAGATCGTCCGCGGCCGGTCGGCTGCGGCGTCCCGGTCGATCCCCCGGTCGTGGTAGCGCGCGAAGAGAGGGCCTCCGCAGCCGGCGGTCGGGCACACGCCGAAATGGCTGTCGCGCTCATAGAGCCGCCCGCATTTCGTGCAGACGAGGTGGGCGAAGAAGGAAAACATCGAAACGAAGCTATCAGCGAAGCGCTCGTTACAATCGATTCGTGATCTTTCGAGACGAGCCGATCCGCGTCGCGGGCGCCGGCCCCGCAGGTCTCGCCTGCGCCATCGCTCTGGCACAGGCGGGGCGCCGGGTCGTGGTTTCTGAAGCGCGCGGCGGCCCGGGGGCGGCTCTCGCCGGCGGGCTCGAGCTCCTGGAGAACTGGACCGAAGAGTCCGACGCGCGGGAGATCTTCGACGCGCTCGGCCTCGCGGACGTCCGGGTTTCCGCGCTCCAGGAGGCGGAACTCTTCGACGGAGAGCTGCGCCGCACACGCGTGACGAGCGGGCGGCCGTTCGCGTACCTCGTGCGCCGGGGCGGTACGGAAGGCTCTCTCGACGCCCTGCTCCTCGCGCGCGCCCGCGAGGCCGGCGTCGAGATCCGTTTCGGCGAGCGCCGCGAGCGCGCTGCCGTCGAAGTGCTCGCGACCGGCGCCTCCGCCCCCGATCTGCTTGCGAGGCGAATGGTTTTCTCGACCGATTCGGTGGACCGGGTCGTGCTGCTGTTCGACTCGTTGCGTGCCCCCGGCGGCTTCGCGTGGCTGTTTATCGCCGGAGGAGCCGGAACTTTCGGCTGCCTCATCGCGCGCGACCGGCGACATCTGGACCGACACTTCGACGACTGCTTGAACCGCCTTCGAAAGATCTCCGAGTTCTCCGTCTCGGAGGAACGGATCTCGACCGGCCACGTGTGCTGCGTCGTTCCCGGCTCTTCGCAGATCGGCGGCTGCCGCGTCATCGGGGAAGCCGGAGGATCGCGCGACCTTCTCTTCGGGCTCGGACTTCGGGGAGCGCTGTCGGACGGCCTGCTCGCCGCGGAGAGCATCGCGCGCGAAAAATCTTTCGACGGTCTCCGCGACGAGCTCGCACTTCCGCTCGCTCGCGCTTCACTGGCGGCGCGGTTCCGCTACGAGCAGATGAGCGACGCGAGCATCGGACGCGCGGTCGCGAGGTGCGGGCGGGGAGACTTTCGCGCGCGCCTGCGCCGCTGTTTTCGTCCGGGTTTCGGGAGCGAAGTCACCGCGATGTTCGCGCGCGTCGCTTGGCGTCCGCCCGAATCGTGCACGCACGAGCTTCCCGCGCACTGGTGCCGTCGCATCGAGATGGGTTGATCGGAAGTGAAAACGCGGGCGCGGTTGGTGCTCGCCACACGCGAATGCGGCCCATCAGAATAGCACCAATCGGAAAACGGAAACACGCTTGACGGTTCCGCGAAGCGGCGGTCATAATCGCCGCGGTCATGGAACTGAACGATCACCTTCGCCAGATGTTGAAGGAGCTCGGACAGGCGATCAACGAATCCATCTCCGGGTCCGGTCGCGTGCACGAGTCGATCCAGCGGATCCGCGACGAGGGCTACAACCTCTACATGGTCCTCGACGCGAAGGTGGGGGTGAACCGCCGCGAGGGCCGCGGCGGCTCCCGGTCTCGGTCCTCATCCCGCGGAGAGAAGGAGCCGGCCACCGAAGAGCGCGCGGCGTTCCGGATTAACGTCAAGGATCTCCGTTTCCTCCGATCCCTCGGGATCGATCCCACCCGCAAGGTGCGAAACCGCCGGACGCCCCTCGTCCGCGTCTCCCGGATTCCCCGACGCTCCCGGGCGCTGAAGGGCGACTGAGCCCTCTCGCGCTGTAGGATCGTCGCGCGACGCCTCCGGGCCTCGCCCGCGCGACACGTGACGGTACCCACTTCTTCTCCGCACCCGCTCGGCCTCTCGCGTTCGGAATGGGAGTCGCTCGCACAGAGCTGGTCGCTTCCCGCCTATCGGGGGCGCCAGATCTTCGACGCGCTTCATCGTCGCGGAGCGCGCTCGGCAGCGGACATTCACGAGGTGCCGCGGGGAATTCGCGAGCGGATTGACCGCGAAATACCGATCGGGCTGCCGTCGATCGTGCGGCGAGAAGAGTCGCGGGACGGCAGCGTCAAGTACGGCCTGCGGTTGAACGACGGCGCATTGATCGAGGCGGTCTACATGCCGGGCGACCCGGGCGGCGCGCAGGTCAACGAGTTCGAAGATGCTCGCGCTGTCGCCGGGGTGAGCCCGGGGATCCGAGGCCAAAGATCACGGGGGTCCGAGAAGAAGAGCGGTCGATTCACCGTCTGTCTTTCCTCCCAGACGGGATGCGCGGTGGATTGCGCGTTCTGCGTCACGGGCCGTTTGGGCGGCGGACGCAACCTGACTGCCGGCGAGATCCTCGGACAGCTCTACGCGGTCGTCGACGACGTCGACCAGAGCGCCGAAGGGCTGCGGGTCGTCTTCATGGGGATGGGAGAGCCGTTCCTGAATCCGGACGGCGTGACGGAAGCGCTCGACGTCCTCTTCGAGGTCGTCCCGTCCCGTCGCGTGACCGTCTCGACCTCCGGCATCACGCCGGCCTTCGCTCGATTCGCGTCCCTCGCACGCCGCCCCAATCTCGCGGTTTCCCTGAACGCCTCCGACGATAAGACCCGCGCCTCGCTGATGCCGATCAACCGCACGTATCCGCTCGAGGGTCTCCTCCGCGCGATGCGCGACTGGCCGCTCGAGTCGCGCCGCCGGATCACGGTCGAGTACGTGCTGATCGCGGGACGCAACGATTCCCCCGGGGACGCGAAACGGCTGGTGCGGCTTCTGGCCGGAATCGACGCGAAAGTGAACGTCATTCCTTTGAACGAGGATCCCGTCTACCTCGCCGGTTGGAAGCGGCCGACGGAGCCGGTGATCGACCGGTTTGCCGCCGCGCTCGCCGCGGCCCGGATTCCCGTGACCGTCCGTAGAAGCCGGGGGCCCGACGCCTCCGCGGCGTGCGGGCAGCTGAAAGGAAGGACGGAGGACCCGAGAAAGCGCGGTTCAACCTCGAACCGGTAGATGTCGGCCGAAGAACGCCGTCCATTTCTCGAGGTACGCGTCTTTCACCACCTTCGCGGCTTCGTTCGGATGATGGCAGTGCCCCGCTCCGGGTGCGCGAAAGACGGCGCTTCCCGGGGGCAGGGCCTCGATCAAGCGCTCGACGAAACGCGGCGGGACCAGACGATCCTCTTCGCCGTAGACCAGCAGAACCGGACAGCGCACGCGCTCGAGCGCCGCGACGGGATCGGCCCGCTCGAGCCCGCCGGCAGCGTGCTCGAGCCCGAGATCTCTCTTGACGCTCGCGACCGTTGCCGAAACCGCCCAGCGCGTGGCGAGTGAGAGAAGGACCGGCGGGATACCGGTCGCTGCGGAGAGGTAGTGGCGCGCCATTTCCCGCGGGTCGGCGAACGGCGATTCGAGCCAGAGCGCGCGCACACCCGCGCGATTCGCGGCGAGCTCGAGCGCGACGGACGAGCCGGCCGAGCAGGAGTGGACTCCCAAGCGGTGCGGGTCGATCTTCCATCGTTCCCGCACCGCGGCGATCGCGTTGACGAGGTCGTCTTTCTCGAGAAACCCGTACGTCATATATCGCCCGCCGGAGCGGCCGTGACCGCGCAGGTCCGGAAGGAGCACGTTGTATCCGAGCGAGAGCGCGCGGAGAGCATCGTCTTCCCACTCCGAAGCGCGCCCCCCCTTTCCGTGGACGAAGAGAAGCGTGGGTCGCAGATCCGCATCGCCGGGCGAAGCGAAGGTCGCGACGAGCTCGACCGGATCGAGCGCGCTGCCCGCATGCCGTAGCTCCTCCACCACGGCGGCGGCGCCGGAGAGCGCGGCGAGGAGCTCCTCGTGCCGGTCGGCGGTCGGCCCGAGCCCGGTCGCCGACACGAGCCGCGCTGCGAGGCGCCGCGACGCGAGCCACGACCCCGCGACGAAGAGAGCGGCGCCGGCGGATAGAAAGGAGAGGAAACGCCGGGCCGCGCGAGTCAAAGATTGTCCGGCTACCGCAGGCCGTGCGCGGAGCGAACCCTCTGCGCTTTCTTCCCGAAGAGGCCGACGACCTCGACCGGGCCGCGGACGTAGGCCTGGCAGGCGAGCCGGATCGGCTTTCCCTTCCATCGCTTCCGGATGAAGGCGAGAGGCTTGCCCACCCACCACATCGCAACCGAAATCTTCTCCGTGTGCGTCGGCTCGGAGAGGTTTTCGCCTCCCGCGAGAGGCAGCACCGCGCAGGTGGTGCAGAGGCCGTTGCCGCCGCACCACTTCCAGAGACGCGCGTTCGCGTCGAGGGCGGCGTCCCACAGGCGATATCCCTCCCAGACGTCGATCTCCTCGCCGTTGATCGCGCACCGGACGCGGCGGGGCGGGGTCGTTCTCGGTTCGCTCGCCATCGCGCGATTCTAAGGCGCGCGCGGGGAGAGGATCGCGCGATCCCACTCCTCCCGGCGGAACACGAGCTCGACGTTCATCCGCTTCTCGCCGGCGCGAAGCGCGATCCGGACCCGGGCAGGATCGTCCTTCAGCGGGGTGACGATCGAGATTCCTCTCCACGAAACCAGAAAGCCGTATTCCCCCGGCGCGACGAGCGTGAGCCGGAAGCGTCCCTCGTCGTCCGTCACCGACGGCGCCGACCAGCCGAGATCTCTTTCGTGAGGCAACCCTCGGACCGCCACGCCGGTGACCGGACGTCCCTGCGGATCGCGGACGCGGCCTTCGACGACGGCCGGCGGATTCGCCCGACGGAGGACTGCTTCCTCCGTCGAGCGGGGCCGACTCGCGCAGCCGGCTCCGAGACCGAGGGCGATCAAGCCGATCGCGATCCTGGGCTGCCGCTTCACCGTTCTATGATCCTTCGAAGAGGTGGCGATGGCGGACGCGGACTTCCCGTCGGGGAAAAACGCGCGCGAGTCCCAGGCCGACGGCGCGGCGGCGGAGAAGTCCGGCGAGACGGGAGAAGAGATCGAGCCGGGACAGGTCTTCCGCGCCTGGGCGAGCTGGCGCGGCGACGGCGCGGGCGTGGGCGAGATTCAGCTGCCCGACGCCGGCTTGACCATTCCGATCGCCGGATCCCGCAAGCCGGGCGAGCCCGCGACGGCAGCAAACCCGGAAGAGCTGCTCCTAGCCGCGATGGCGGCCTGCTTCGTCAATACCTGGGCGATCTTCCTGAAAAAGCTCCAGGTCTCGTATGCCGAGCCGGCCATCCGGATCCAGGGGACACTCGGGAAGGATCCGGCCGGCGGCTACCGGATGACGGGCGCGGTCATCCACGCGCACGTGCCGGCCGCTCTTTTCGAGGCGGACCGAGTCCGGATCGAGAAGACGCTGCAGCTCTCGGAGAAGTACTGCATCATTTCCAAAGTCGCGCGCGCCGCGATGTCCGTTCGGGTCGAGATCGAGACCGCCTAGGCTTTCGGCTTCAAAACGACGACGGTCGCGCCGAAGCCACCCCGTTCCGGCGGGGCATCGAAAAAATCCGCGACCCGCGGGTCCCGGGCGAGCAGCCGCCGGACTTCCGCGCGCCGCACTCCGCGCCCCTTTCCGTGAATCACCCGGACCTCGCGAAACCCGCGGCGCCGCGCTTCCTCGAGGTAGTCCGACACCAAAATGGCGACGTCGCGCGGGAGGAACGCGTGCAGGTCGAGTGAGTCCTCGATCGGAATCCGTTTCAAGAGCGGGCGGCGAGCGGTGGATCGATCGCGGGAACCTCAGTCGGCAGTCAGCTTGACGCGAAGGTCATCGGTACGTTCGCCGCCGACGGCGTCGGGCGGGTCGGGAAGCGGAATCGCAGCGCCACAGACGCACGAAACGAGGATCGGGGCCGCGCGGTCGGCTGCCGGGATCTGGAACGGTTTCCCGTCGTTGATCGATCGATCGGCGGACCACCGGCGCACGGACCCCAGGATCTCGCCCGAACGCACCATCCAGTTGACCGCGAGATGGCAGTGGCAGCTATCACAGTCGGACCAGTGGTAGTTCATCGGGCTCCTCTCCGTCTCATCCCCGCATTTCCTTGTGAGCCTTCTT
>DASWDK010000311.1:0-3647 GCA_036395335.1 Thermoanaerobaculia bacterium | reverse complement strand
AATCCATGAAACGAGGTTTCGCAATCGCGCTCGCCGCCGGATGTCTCGCTTCGAGTCTCGTCGCGGCCGAAGCCGGCGCGCCGCCGAACGCGGCGCTCGCAGGGCTCGACGCGCTCTATCCCGACCTCCAGAAGCTGTATGTCGACCTGCACCGGAACCCGGAGCTCTCGTTCCACGAGGAGAAGACGGCGGCGAAGCTGGCCGACCGCCTCCGCGCGCTCGGCTTCGAGGTCACGACCGGAGTCGGGGGCACCGGGGTCGTCGGTCTGCTGCGCAACGGCAGGGGACCTACCGTGATGATCCGCACGGATCTCGACGCTCTCCCGGTCGAGGAGAAGACGGGACTGCCGTACGCGAGCAAGGCGACGACGAAAGACGACTCGGGGGCGACGGTCTCGGTGATGCACGCCTGCGGTCACGACGTCCACATGAGCTCGTGGATCGGGACGGCGACGCTCCTGTCGAAGACGAAGGACCGCTGGCGCGGCACGCTGATGATGGTCGGGCAGCCCGCAGAGGAGATGGGCGGCGGCGCGCGGAAAATGCTCGCCGACGGCCTGTTCACGAAATTTCGTAAGCCCGACTTCGCGATCGCCTTCCACGACAACGCGGACATGGTCGCGGGTCAGATTGCGGCTATTCCGGGATATGCGCTCGCGAACGTCGACTCCGTGGACGTCACGATCTACGGAAGGGGGGGGCACGGGGCATATCCGCACATGACCGTCGACCCGATCGTCATCGCCGCGCGAACGGTCGTCGCTCTCCAGACGATCGTCGGGCGCGAGAACAACCCGCTCGATCCGGCGGTGGTGACCGTGGGATCGATCCACGGTGGGACGAAGCACAACATCATTCCGGACGAGGTGAAGCTGCAGCTGACGGTGCGCTCCTACAAGGACGACGTGCGCAAGCACCTCCTCGAGGCGATCGCGCGGATCGCGAAAGGCGAAGCGGCGGCGGCCGGCGCACCGAAGGAGCCGAAGATCGAGGTGATCGACGGAACGCCGGCGACGTACAACGATCCGGCACTCACGAAGAGACTCGCTGATATGCTCGTGCGCTCCCTCGGTGCTTCGCGGCTCGAAGAGCGGCAGCCGGTCATGGGCGCGGAGGATTTCTCCGAGTACAGTCGCGCGGGGGTGCCGGCCGTGATCCTCTGGGTCGGCGCGGTCGAGCGGAAGAAGTTCGAGGCGGCAAAAGCGACGGGAAAGACGCTCCCTTCGCTGCACTCTTCCGAGTTCGCGCCCGACCCCGAACCGACCATCAAGGCGGGAGTGACGGTGATGACGCTTTCGGCGCTGGAACTGCTGGGGAAGCCGTGAGCGGCGTGGACTGAGGCACCGATCCTGCACCTTCCCGAGGTGTGGGAAGCTTTCTGAGTACGCGGCTCTTCCGGGTCGGGGAGACGCAGGTCACCGTCTCGAGCCTCTTGATCGCGCTCGCGATCATCGCCGCGAGCCTCTTGCTCTCCCGGCTGGCGCGCAAATTCGTCGCGGACCGCCTCCTCGGACGGACGCGGCTCGCGACCGGCACCCGGTACGCCATCGGACGGGTGATCGGATACCTGATCCTCTTTCTCGGCGTTCTCGTCGCGCTCCAGCCGCTCGGTGTCAACGCGACGTCCCTCGCCGTGTTCGGCGGCGCGCTCGGGATCGGTCTCGGCTTCGGGCTCCAGGACATCGTGAAGAACTTCGTCGCGGGTCTCGTGATCCTGCTCGAGCGCCCCATCCAGGTCGGCGACTCGATCGAGCTCGGCGACCTCGTCGGCGACGTCACCGAGATCCGGGGGCGGGCGACCATCATCCGAACGAACGACGACATCCATCTGATCGTGCCGAACTCGAAATTCATCAGCGACACGATCGTCAACCGCAGCTTCGGCCAGCGCCGCGTCCGATATCAGGTCCCGATCGTGGTGGCATCCGGCAGCGACCCTGCCGAGGTCGAGGCGGCGCTTCTCGAGGCCGCCCGCCGGTCGGAGAACGTCCTGCCCGACCCTCCTCCCCGCGTGTGGTTCCGGGAGTTCGGAGAATCCGGGTTGAAGTTCGATCTGCTCTGCTGGACGTCCAAGCTCCTGAACAGCGCCGGATCGTTCCGGAGCGAGCTCAATCACCTCGTCTACGAGGCGCTGGCAACCCGCGGCATCGCCATTCCATCGCCGCAGCTCGACGTCCGCGTCCGAGACGGGACACCGTAGCGCGGCCGCCTCGGGATGACAAAAAGATAGAGAGGCGGATTGCGCCGTTCTGCGTTTCTTCCCCCGGGTTACGATTCAGCCTGATGGCAGCCCCCAAACCGATCCGCCGGCCGCAGCCGGTTCCACCCCTCCGCCCCCGCCCCGGAGACCATTTCGAAGAGGCGTCGATCCTCTACGGGATCCCGCACTGGGGGAAGCGCTTCTTTCACGTGTCGGAGGACGGAAACTTAGTCGTGCGGCCGACGCGGGAGCCAGACCGTGGAGTCGCTCTCAAGCAGATCGTCGACGAGGTCGGGCTCCGTGGCATCAGCCCACCGCTCATCATCCGTTTCCCGCAGATTCTCGCGTCGGCGGTCGGCGACTTGAACAATGCCTTCGCCCGCGCGATCGAAGAGTTTGAGTACGGCAACGTCTACCGCGGCGTCTTCCCGATCAAGGTCAACCAGAAGCGCGTCGTGGTCGAACAGATCATCGAGGCCGGCCGGCCGTACGGATACGGCCTCGAAGCGGGATCCAAACCGGAACTCCTCGCGGCGATCGGCGCCGACCTCTCCCCCGAATCCCTCATCGTCTGCAACGGCTACAAGGATGACGCGCTGATCGGCATGGCCTTGAACGGCATCCGGATGCACAAGAAGGTCGTGTTGGTGCTGGAGAAGGTCTCGGAGCTCGACCGAATTCTGGCGGTCGGCCGGCAGCGCCGCGTGAAGCCGCTCCTCGGAATGCGGGTCAAGCTTTACGCGCGAGGCTCCGGAAAGTGGGCGAAATCCGGCGGGGAGGCGGCGAAGTTCGGCCTGACCACTCCGGAGATGCTCGAGACCGTCAAGATCCTGAAGCGGCGTCGAATGCTCGACTCGATGGTGATGCTCCACTTCCACATCGGCTCTCAGATCACCGACATCCGTAAGATCAAGGACGCAATCCGGGAAGCCGGCCGCGTGTACTCGAAGCTCCGCGCGCTCGGCGTTCCCGTTCAGTATCTGAACCTGGGCGGCGGCCTCGGCGTCGACTACGACGGCTCGAAGACCGCGTTCGACTCCTCGATGAACTACTCGGTTCAGGAGTACGCCAACGACGTCGTGTACACGATCAAGTCGATTTGCGAGGAGGAGGAGGTTCCGGCGCCGACCCTGGTGACCGAATCGGGTCGCGCCATCACGGCGTTCCACTCCGTGCTGATCACGAACGTGCTCGACGTGGCGGACCGCATCGAGCAGGGGCGGAGAATCCGCGTGTCGTCGAAGGATCCAAACGTCATTCAGGAGCTCGCGGGCATTCTCAAGGAGGTCAACGCCAAGAACCTTCGCGAGAGCTACCACGACGCCCTCCAGTTCAAGGAGGAGCTGTTCACGCTCTTCAACCTCGGACATCTCTCGCTCGAGGACCGCTCGAAGGGAGAGATCCTTTTCTGGCAGATCTGCGAGCGGATCCACCGGGACCTGAAGAC
>DASWDK010000310.1:0-1825 GCA_036395335.1 Thermoanaerobaculia bacterium | reverse complement strand
CCGCCGGCCTGCGTTCCGGCCCGATAATCCGCTTAGCTGGCTGACGGGCTGCCGGCGTTCGCATCCGGCGGGACGGGCGCCTCGACGAGGGGAGCAACACAGCCCTGCCCGCAGCCGGCACGCTCCGGCCAGCGCGAGCAGTTATGGACTGCGAGCCGCACGCGGCCGAAGATCGCCGCGCGCGCCGCGCGCCCGGCGTCCACCTGGACGATCGCGGATAGCCCCGTTTCCGGACACGGAAGAGACTTGGGCTCTCGATGGTCCGCCAGCGTCGTCAGCGCCACCGGGAGAACGACGGTCACGATGCCGATGGCCAGCACTCCCAGAATCACCAGAATCGGATACTCCATGTGGACCTCCCTTCTAAACGGACTCCCTGAGGCTTCGTTCGAGGACCAGCCGCCTGGCCGGGGCAAAGCCGTTTTTTCCGAGAAAGCCGACGAGCTCGCGATCGTTCCAGAGGACCTCCGTGCGGAGGCTCTCGATGCCAAGAGCCTCCAGGTTCTTCACGAGCTGGTCGAACATCTCCGTCGCGATCCCGCGCCGGCGAAAATCGCCGTCGACCAGGATCGTGTCGAGGACGGCGACCGGTTCGGGCAGGCCGTATTCCCCGTACTGCAAGGTCCCGAGGAGAGCTCCGACGAGCGTACCGTCCATCTCCGCTCCGAGGGAGATTCTCAGGTCCGATTCTTCGAGCGCGCGCTTCAATTTCCCTTCGTACCAGGCTCTGCGATTGCGGCCGGTCGCCCGTTCGTCCATGCGAGTCAAGCGCGCCACGTCTTCCCGAACGAGGGTCCGGATCTTCAGGCCGTTGCCGTCGCCGTTGTCGCCGTCCACGCGGCACCTCCCATTCCGAGTCGGGCATGGCGAAAGGCTCCCCACAGAGCCGCGCCGATGGCGCCGGCGTAGGCCGAGAGGGGATGCCGGACGATCTCCGGCGTGGTGCCCGAATCTCGCGCCGTGCGTCCCAGAGCCTCGCGCAAGGCGGCCTCCAGTCCCTCGTCGGCCGCGAGGCCGCCGCTGACGAAGATCACGCCGCCGGCGCCGATGGATTGAAGGAGTCGCGCGAACCGCCCCGCCATGCTCGCGTGGATCCCGCGCAGGATGTCCGCCGTCGCGACGCCCCGGGACACCATGTTGATCACGTCGGTCTCGGCGAGGACCGCGCAGATGGAGCTGACCGGTTCCGGATGGGACGACGCGAGCGAGAGCGGCCCGATCTCCGCCTGAGACACGCCGAGATAGCGCGCGATGTTCTCCAGGAACTGCCCGGAGCCGGAGGCGCACTGGCTCGTCATCTTGTAGCCTGTGACCTTTCCGCGTTCATCCATCGCGACGGCTCGCGCGTGCAGCGCGCCGATGTCCAGCACGGCCCGGGCCCGGGGCTCCAGATGTAGGGCGCCGCGGGCGTGCGACGTCATCCCGTAGAAATGCCCCGTCGCCAGCGGCGATTCCTCGGCTTCGCCGGTCGTCGCCACGTAGTCGATCGCCGCGACGCCGGCCGCGGAGCAAGCCGCCCCGAAGGTCTCTTCGACGACGGAGGCGACGGCGCGCCGGCGGATGCGCCTGACGGCCTGCGACAGGATCGTCTGGTCCCGGCCCTCCACGCGCATCACGACCGCCTTGACCGCGGCGGTGCCGACGTCGATGCCGGCGGTGATCCTCACGCCGCGCTCCTCCTGGCGAAGAGCGCCGCGCCGAGCGCCCCCGTGTAGATCGAGTCGGGCGAGATGTTGATCCGGCGTCGGCCGTAGTTCTCGGCGACGAGCGTCCCGAGAGCGGCAACAGCCGCCGCGTTGCGCGCGACTCCGCCGGTGAAGGTGAA
>DASWDK010000309.1:0-2383 GCA_036395335.1 Thermoanaerobaculia bacterium | reverse complement strand
GTATCTCTGGCCCGCGGCGAGGAGCGGCGTCGGCCAGTACGCGACGATCGTTTTGCCGCTCCTCGCGCTCACCGGGATCAACGTTCGCGGCGTGAAGTCCGGAGCGCGAACGGCGGTCGTTCTCGCCTGGGGCAAGGTTCTGCCGCTCGTGCTCTTCGTCGCGGTCGGACTTTTCTGGGTCAACTGGACCCGCGTGTTCCCGGTCCCGACTCCCGAGCGCGCCAACTTCATGAAAGCCGCGCTCCTCGTTCTTTTCGCCTACGCCGGCTTCGAGAACACTCCCGCCCCGGCGGGGGAGTTCGTGAATCCCAAACGCGACGTTCCCTTCGCGTTGATCACGCAGATCGTGATCGTCACCGCGATCTACACGACCGTGCAGCTCGTCGCGATCGGAACCGTTCCGAATCTCGGGTCGTCGCCGACACCGCTCGCCGACGCCGCCGCCATGATGATGGGACCGGTCGGCGGCTTCATCCTGACTCTCGGCGCGGTGCTCTCGGTGCTCGGTACGAACAACAACACGGTGCTCGCCGGGCCCCGCTATCTCTATGCGCTCGCGGAGACCGGGAGGCTCCCCGCCATCTTCGCGAAGATCCACCCGCGGTACCGCACGCCGCACGTCGCGATCTTGACCCAGACCGGCGTGGCGCTCGCGCTGATGCTGACCGGTACGGCGGAGGAGCTGGCCGTTCTTTCCGCGATCGCCCGACTCGCGACGTACATCGGCACAGCGGCTGCGGTACCCGTGCTCCGGCGAAAGCTGCCAGCGACGCCGCGCACCGTCCGGCTGCCGGGGGGAGCTCTCATCCCCGTTGCGGCGCTCGCAATCTGTCTCCTCTTCCTGTCCGCCGCCGAGAAGAAGAACTGGATCGCCGGAGGCATCGCGCTCGCGGTCGGCGCGGGCATCTATATTCTGCGGCGGAAGTCGTCGTCGCTTCCTTCGAACGGTTGATTCGCCGACCTTCACAAGGAGTGAACATGAAGAAGATCGCGATTCTCGCGCTCATCCTCCTTTCCCGGTTCGGTCGCCCGGAGGCCGCCGGACAGACACTGCCCGCTCCTCCATCCCCTGTCCGACCGGTGCAAGCCCCAACGGCGCGGGCGGCCGCTCCTGCCGTGACGGCGCTGAAGGCCGCCCGGATCTTTGACGGGCGCTCCGACCGAATGTTGGAGAACGGCGTGATGATCATCGAAGGCTCGCGCATCCGCGAGGTCGGGTCGGGCCTGCCGATTCCGCAGGGGCGACCGCGCTCGATCTGGGGGACGCGACGCTGCTCGCCGGCTTCATCGACTGCCACACTCACGTGACTCAGGAATCGTCGGACAACTGGCTCGCCGACTTCTACGAGAACCTGCGCCGGCCCGTTGCCGAAAAGGCGCTCTTTTCCGCGGGCTACGCGCGAAAAACAGTGGACTCCGGCTTCACCACGATTCGCGACGTCGGCTCGAGCGACTCGATCGACGTCGGCCTGCGCAACGCGATCGACCGCGGGCTGGTGACCGGTCCCCGCATGGTAGTCGCGCGCGATGCGATCGGAGCGACGGGCGGGCACTGCGACCGCACGGGTTTTCCCGCGGGCACCTTCGGGGCCGAGTCCGGGCCGGAGAAGGGGATCATCCACGGGGCGGCGCAGGCGCGCGAGGCAGTGCGGCTGAACGTGAAGTACGGAGCCGACGTCATCAAGACGTGCGCCTCGGGCGGTGTCCTTTCACTCGCCGACGACGTCGCGGCGCCGCAGCTGACCGACGAGGAGCTCGCAGCCATCGTCGACGAGGCCCATCGCCTGGGGCGCAAGGCGGCCGCACACGCCCACGGGGACCTCGCAGCCCGGGCGGCCGTCAAAGCGGGGATCGATTCGATCGAGCACGGCTCGTTCCTGACCGATGAGACGCTCGCCTTGATGAAAGCGAAGGGGACGTACCTGGTGCCGACCCTCCTCGCCGGGGAGTGGACGGGAGGCAAAGCGGAGAAGTTTCCCCCGGAGATCGCCGCCAAGGCGCGAGCGGCTCTGGCCGCCCGATCCGACATGTTCCGGCGCGCGCTCGCGAGCGGGGTCAAGATCGCGTTCGGGACGGACGCCGGGGTCTCTCCGCACGGGATCTCCGCCGTAGAGTTCGGGCTGATGGTCGGCCTGGGGATGTCTCCCGCCGCGGCTCTTCGAGCGGCGGGGCCGGCGGCGGCCGACCTGATCGGCCTCGGCAAGCTGATCGGCACGCTCGAGCCGGGCAAGGAAGCGGACATCGTCGCGGTGCCGGGAGATCCTCTGAAGGACATCCACGTGACCGAGCGCGTCTTCTTCGTGATGAAGGGGGGTCGGATCTTGCGCTACGCCGCACACTGACCGAGGCACGCTCCTTGCAACATCGCGCCGGACGGTTGGAG
>DASWDK010000308.1:0-17284 GCA_036395335.1 Thermoanaerobaculia bacterium | reverse complement strand
GTCGTCCTCCTCTGCACGGGATCGCGCCTCGACTCGGTCGCACCGCAGATCGAAGGGGCGGTCGCCGCCGGGTTCCACGTCGTCTCGACCTGCGAGGAGCTCTCGTTTCCGGACCTCCACCACGTCGCTCTCGGCCGCTCGCTCGACGCGAAAGCGAAGGCTCACGGCGTTGCCGTGCTGGGCACCGGGGTCAACCCGGGGCTCGTAATGGACCGCCTCGCGCTCGCCGTCGCGGGCGCGTGCGTGAAAGTCGAGAGGGTGAAAGTCACACGGGTCGTCGATGCCGCCAAGCGCCGCGGCCCCCTCCGCGCAAAAGTCGGAGCGGGTCTGTCGAAAGAGGAGTTCGAGAGCGGCGTCGCCGCCCGCAAGCTCGGCCACGTCGGCCTGTCGGAGTCCGCGGCGATGATCGCGCTCGGACTGGGCCTGCCGATCGGCGAGATCTCCGAGACGATCGAGCCGGTCCTCGCCCTGCGCGAAACGGAAGGCGTCATGGCGGGGCGGGTTCTCGGGCTCCACCAGGTCGCCCGGGTGCGCGCCGGCGGAGAGATCAAAGTCGAGCTGGATCTGACGATGGCCGTCGGAGTTCTCGGGGCATTCGACTCGATCGAGATCCAGGGAGATCCTCCGGTCAACCTCACGGTGACCGGAGGTTTCCACGGCGACCGCGCCACCGTGGGATGTGTCGTCAACGCGATTCCGTTCATCGTGGCCGCGCCGCCCGGCGTGCAGACGGTCGTGACGCTGCCGTTGTTCGGGCTCCTGCCGCAGCGTTAGTCGCGATCGCCTTGGCGACGGACGAGCCGCTCGCGCCGTTTCTCGAAAGCCGCCCGGAAGGCCTTTACTGCCCCGCCTTCGAAGCGTCGATCGACCCGCCGCTGGCTGCGCGTCGGGCGATCGTGTCCCACGCCCACAGCGACCACGCCGCGCCCGGCCACGAAGAGATCTGGGCGACACCCGAGACGATCGCGCTCTATCGCCGGAGAAACCCGGACTGGGCCGGTCGGTCACGCGAGATCGGTTACGGCGAACGCTTCGAACGGCAAGGGGTCACGCTCGAGCTGTATCCGGCCGGGCACGTTCTCGGCTCCGCGCAGATCTTTTTCGAGGGTGACGGGCGGTCGCTTCTCTTCACGGCCGACTTCAAGCGCCGGCTCTCGCGTACCGCGGTCCCTGCCGCCGCGCCGCCGGCGGAGATTCTCGCGACCGAGACGACTTTCGGCCTCCCGGTCTTCCGCTTCCGTGAGCGCGAGGAGATCGAAGGGCTCCTCGTCGCCGCCTGCCGCCGCGCGTTCGAGGAGGAGAAGACGCCGATTCTCCTCGCGTACGGGCTCGGGAAATCCCAGGAGGTCGCGCTCGCGCTCGCCGACGCCGGGATCCCGACGGTCCTCCACGGAGCGGCCTGGAAGCTCCTGCCGGAGTTCGAAGCAGCCGGGCACTCGTTTCCGCTGTCCCGGGCGTACGAGACCGGCCCGGCGAAGCCGGGAGAGGCGCTCGTCGTGCCGCCGAACTGCGCGCGCACCCCGGTCGTCCGCAACGTCAAACGGCGGCGCATCGTCTACCTCTCCGGATGGGCGACGCGCGAGGCGTCGCGCGCCGATTTCGACGCGGACGTCCTCCTTCCGATGTCGGACCATGCGGGTTTTCCCGAGCTCCTCCAGCACGTCTCCGACGTGGCTCCTCAGCGGGTGGTGACGCTGCACGGCTACGCGCGCGACTTCGCGCGGATCCTGCGAACGCGCGGAACTCCAGCGGAGCCCCTTCCGTCCGGAACGGAACGGCTCGCGCGGGAGGAGAGCGAGCAAGAGGCAGAGACGTGACGGAGTACCGCCTGCTCGCGGAGGCGCTCGACTCGGTCTCGAAACAGCGCGGCAAGCTCGCGAAGATCGAGCGGCTCGCGGAAGCGCTCGGCCGCCTTTCGGGGGAGGAGCTGGCGGCGGCGTCGCGGCTCCTTTCCGGAAGCCCCTTCGCCGAGTGGGAGCAGACGGTCACGTCCGTCGGCTGGGTCACGATGGCGAAGGCGGCGTCCGAAGTCACCGGGTGGGACCTGGAGACGATCGGCGCCTGCGCGACGGCGATCGGAGATCTGGGCGAGGCGGTCGGCCTGCTCCTGACTGAGACGCCGCCGGAAGGATTGAGCGTTCTCGAGGTCGACACTCGGCTGCGTGGGCTCTCCCGCGAGCGCAAAGCCGCCGGCAAGCAGGCCGCGATCGCGGAGATGCTCCGGCGCTCGTCGCCCATCGAAAGGAAATACCTCGTCAAGACGCTCTCCGGCGGCCTGCGGATCGGAGCGGACATCACGACCATCGAGGAGGCGATCGCGCAGGCGTTCGGCGCGGACCGTGAGGAGATCGCGCGGGCTCGGCGGGACTGCGGCGACATCGGAGAGACCGCCGTCGCCGCGCGCGAGGGGCGCCTCGCGGAGATCGCGTTCCGGCTCTTTCACCCGATCGGATTCATGCTCGCGACCCCGATCGAAGTGGCGGAGGAGGTCGCCTCCGAGCTTCCGCTCTTCGCGATCGAGGACAAGTTCGACGGCATCCGTGCCCACGCGCACAAATCGGGTAGCCAGGTCGCCCTTTTCTCCCGAACCCTCGACGACGTGACGGCGCAGTTTCCGGAGATCGCCTCGGCGCTCGCGACGCTCCCCGGTTCGTTTCTCGTGGACGGCGAGGTGCTCGCCTGGCGCGACGGCCGCCCCGACTCCTTTTTCCGACTCCAGCGGCGGCTCGGCCGGAAAGCCCCGGAGCCGGAAGTCCTCGAAGAGGTTCCGGTCGCGTTCATGGCGTACGACTGCCTCGCGCGAGAGGGTCGGCCGCTCTTCGAGGAGGCGTGGACGAAACGGCGCCGCGAGCTCGAGGCGATCTCACCCGACGGCGCCCTGCGGGTGTCCCCCGTCTTCCGGGCGGAGACTCCGGCCGAGCTCGACCGTCTCTTCGACGAAGCCCGCGAACGCGGCAACGAAGGGCTGATGTTGAAGCGCTTCGATTCGACGTACCAGGCCGGCAAGCGCGGCCGCGCGTGGCGCAAGTACAAGAAGGCGCTCGCGACCCTGGACGTCGTCGTCACGGCGGTCCAGCAGGGCAACGGAAAGCGCGCCGGGATGCTCTCCGACTACACGTTCGCGGTCAAGGACGGGGACCGCTTCGTCAACATCGGCAAGGCGTACTCGGGCTTGACCGACGAGGAAATCCGGCGAATGGGGACGGTTTTCCGAAAGATCACCGTCGGCCGTTACGGCCCCGTCCGAGCCGTGGAGCCGCAGGTCGTCCTCGAGGTCTCGTTCGACTCGATCCAGAAGAGCACGCGCCACAAGTCCGGGTTCGCGCTGCGCTTCCCGCGGATCGTCCGGCTCCGGCCGGACAAGAAGCCGGAAGAGGTGGACACACTCGAGACGGTGGCCCAGATTTACGAGAGGATCGCCGGACGAAGCTGAGTTCCGCCCGTTACTTTTGACCCAAAAAAAGGCGGCCCCGACTCAAATGGTCGGGGCCGGGAAGGAAGGTATCGCGTGCTGATCCGGAAAACCGGGCACCAAATCAAAAGATTCCACACGGGTAACCTATTGAGCCGGAAGGATTAGACTGATTATCGGCTGCCAGGAGATCCAGGAAGCGCGCTTTGGCCATGCCTCGCTCCATAAGAATTATCGTAGTTCGATAGAATGATCAGTAATAATTGTTGATAGGGAAGGCTCTGAATTATGAGGAACGATCGACCGCCGGACAGCCCCATGCCGCGCAACATCGCGAAGCGGATCGCAAATCGCATTGCGGAAAGCAACCAGCCGGTCGTCGTGACCAGCCGTGACGGAAAGCCGAGCCGCGTGTTCGGCTACGAGGAGTACACCAAGATGGTGGAACTGCCTCATCGGGTCAGGCCCTGGGAACATCGGAAGCAGACCCAAGCGACCCCAGATCCACTCGGCGCCGTCGACGCCGAACCGCCGGTCCGGCTGGGCCGGAAAGATCTTTACGAAGAAGACTAAGCGCTGAGTGTCTCCGGCCCTTCTCGACACCAACGTCCTGGTCTATGCGGCTTACCGCCGCTCGCCTCTTCACGAGCAAGCCGCGATCCTCGTCGACAGTGGCCTGAAGCAACGCGGCCTCTACTGCATCGCCCCGCAAAACCTGGTCGAATTCGCCGCGGTGACGACTCGCCGGAGATCCGGTGACCACCCAATTTCTGGCGAAGAGGTGCTCCGCATCACCGATCTGCTCTACCGCTCCCGGACTCTGATGAAGATCTACCCGAGGCGGGGCACGGTTGCGAGGGCGCTGGCCGAGGGGGCTCGGCACGGAGTCTCGGGCGCAGCCTGGTACGACCTTTTTCTCGCTCTCACGATGCGCGATGCCGGAGTACGGACGATCGTCACGGAAAATGTCACGGATTTCGAGCAGCTGCACTTCATCACCGCGCAACGGATCGTCCAAACCGTCGGCTGACGTTCCCTCTCGATCTAGCTCCTAACCCCGCTCGATCTCGTATCGCGCCGGCGGCAATGTCTCGTCGGTGGCGAGCTCGACCTTGACGGCGAGCTCCCGCTCGACCTCGGCCAGCAATCCCGGCTCCTCTTCGGCGAGGAACCGGGCGAGCGACGGGCGGACGCGCACCTGGACGGTCTCGCCCGCGACGAAGAGAACCGGCGGAGCCAGCAGCGCGCGGCGCAGCTCCAGCGCAACGGTCAGGTCCGTCTTGACGCGTCCGCTGCCGCCGCAGTCGGGGCAGGAGCGGGTCAGGAGTTTTTCGAGGTTGCCCCGCGAGCGCTGCCGGGTGATCTCGATCAACCCGAACTCGGAAACCGGGAGCATCCGAAAACGCGCGCGGTCCTTCGCCAGCTCCGCCTCGAACCTCTCGAATACCTCGCGGCGGTGGTCGGGTTCGAGCATGTCGATGAAGTCGACCACCAGGAGACCACCGAGGTCCCGCAGCCGGATCTGGCGCGCGACCTCGGGGATCGCCTCCAGGTTCGTCGAGAACACCGTCTCCTCGAGGTCCTCCTTGCCGACGTATTTGCCGGTGTTGATGTCGATCGCGACGAGCGCTTCGGTCTGGTGGATGACGATCGACCCGCCCGATGGAAGCGGCACCCGGCTCTTCAAGGCGTTCTCGATCTCCGCCTCGACGCCGAAGGTCTGGAAGAGCGGCTCGGCGCCGCGGGAGAGCTCGAGCCGGTAGACGAGCGGCGGCGCAACGGCGGTAAGGAAATCCGCCAGCCGCGCGTGGGTCTCTTGATCGTCGACCCGGATCGCTTCGAAGTCGCCGGTGACGAGGTCCCGAACCGAGCGCAGAGCGAGGTCGAGCTCGCGGTGGAGCGCCGCGGGGGCCGACGAGCTGTCCGCCTTGCGGAAGATCCGGTCGGCGAGCTCGGTCAGGTAGCGGCGGTCGGCCGCGAACTCCACACTCGAGCTGCCCTGCGCCGCGGTTCGCGCGATGAACCCGCCGTCTGCCGGCAGCACCTCCAGGATCCGTCGCAGCCTTTCGCGCTCCTCTTCGTCGGTGATCCGCCGCGAGATCCCGATCTCGCGGACGCCGGGCAGATAGACGAGAGTGCGTCCGGGCAGCGATAGGTTCGCCGTGACGCGCGGGCCCTTCCCCGCGAGGGCGTCTTTCGTTACCTGAACGACGAACTCCTGTCCTTCCTTGACGAGGTCGTCGATACGGGGGCGGTCGGCGCGGTCGACGCGTTCGTCCGCCGCGTCTCCGATCCCGTTCGCGTCGATCGACGGTGGAAGAACGTCCTCGACGTACAGGAATGCGTCCCGCTCGAGACCGATCGAGACGAAAGCCGCTTCCATGCCGGGGAGAACGCGGTGGACACGGCCGAGATAGACGTTCCCGACGAGACCCTGTCGGGAACGCCGCTCGTGCAGGACCTCGACCGCGCGCCCGTCTTCGAGGAGCGCGACGCGCGTCTCCGGCGGAGTGGCGTTGACGAGGAGCTCTTTCCTCAAGCGTTTGCCGAGCGGTCGATCGGCGGACCCGTCAAGCGTTGGCGAATCGGCGGTACTCGACGGCGAGAATGAGACCAATCCCGAGGAAAGAGGTCGCGACCGAGGAGCCCCCGTAGGACACGAGCGGCAGAGGAATTCCGGTCGTCGGCAGGAGACCGATCATCATCGACGCGTTCACGACGACCGAGAAAAACAGCATCGAAGAGATTGCCAGGATCAGGAAGACGCCGCCGCGATCCCGGGCCACCCGGGCGAGCGTCATCGCGCGGAGCAACAGCCCGGCAAAGAGCGCGAGGACGAGGCAGACCCCGAGGAACCCCCACTCCTCCGCGATCACGGCGAAGATGAAATCCGTGTGCTGCACCGGGAGAAATCTCAGCTGGCTCTGCGTGCCGGAGCGGAATCCCTTTCCGGTGAAGCCTCCGGAGCCGACTGCGATTTTGGATTGCCGGACCTGGTATCCCGACCCGAGGACGTCCGACTCGGGGTTCAGGAACGTGCCGATTCGCTGCTTCTGGTAGTCCGCCAGGACGAACCAGGCGATTCCAGCGAGAAGCGCGAGCGCCACGAGGAGCGCGATCCACGCACGTCCCGGGAGCCCTCCGAAGAAGAGCGCCATTCCGAGGAGCGGGAGGAACGTCGCCGCGAGGCCCGCGTCCGGCTGGAGAAAGACGAGGAGGAACGGCACCGCGACGATCGTGCCGACCTTCGCGAGCGTCGCCAGCTTCATCCGCGCGTCATCCTCGTTCTCGAAGAGATATGCAAGTAGAAGAGCGGTCGCCACTTTGGCGAGCTCGGCCGGCTGGAACTGGAAGGTTCCGATCCGGATCCACGACTTCACGTTTGCGATCCGCTCGCCGAAGAAGAGCAAATAGACGAGAGGAACCAGGCTCACGCAGTAGATGACGAACGAGAACTTCAGCAGCACCCGGTAATCGAAGAGGACCGCGGCGACCATGGCGCCCAGCCCGACGAGAACCCAGATGGCCTGACGCGTGGCGAGGCCGGAGAAACGGCCGCCCTCGGTCGTCGAGGAGACGAAGAGGATTCCCAGGACCGCGAGCGAGATCCCGCACCCGAGGACAATCAGGTCGAGGCGCCGCGGAACCGCGAGCACCCGACGGATCATGGAGAGACGACCTTTGCGGCAGGCAACTGCGTCGCGCCGGGGGACGACGCCTGCTGGAAGCCGGGCTCGCCGGGGCGCGGCGCGAGCGGCACTCCGAAGTACCGGGCGAGCAGGCGGCGAGCAATCGGCGCCGCGGCGGCGCTGCCGTGGCCACCATGCTCGACGAAGACCACCACGACGATCTTCGGATCGTCGATCGGGGAGAAGGCCGTGAACCAGGCGTGATCCTCGAGCAGGTGCCGGTCGACGCCGGCGCGCACCACCGAATCGCGCCCGGCCACCTGCACCGTTCCAGTCTTGCCCCCCGCCTCGATTCCCGGAACCCGCGAGCCGAAAGCAGTTCCCCCCGGTTCGTTCAGGACCGCCCACATTCCGTTCTTGACGATCGAAAGCCGACTCGGATCGATCGCGAGCGACTTCTTCGCCGGCGAGTCGTAACGAAGCCGGACTCCCGTCTTCGGATCCTGGGACGCGAGAAAGAGGTGCGGCGTCGGCAGGCGGCCGCCCTCGATCAAGCCGGAGACCGCGCGCGCCACCTGGAGCGGAGTCACGAGCAGCGGACCCTGACCGATCGAGACCGAGATCGTCTCGCTCGGGTACCACCGTGCGCCGCGCTTCGTCCGCGCCCACTCCTCGGAGGGGACGAGACCCGGCTTCTCGTGAGCGAGGTCGAGGCCGGTCGGCTCGCCGAAGCCGAACGAGTGAGCGATCTCGGAGATTCGATCCACGCCGAGGTGGTGACCGAGGTTGTAGAAGTAGACGTCGCACGACAGCTTGATCGCGTTCCGAAGGTCGACCCACCCGTGACCGCCCTTGCGATGGCATCGGAATGTGCGCCCGTAGAAGGTGGCGTAGCCCGGGCAGAAGACCCGGGCGTTTGGATCCACCTCGTTCAACGCGAGCGCTCCGTAAGCCAGGAAAATCTTGAAGACCGATCCGGGCGAGTACATGTTCTGGATCGCGCGGTTCTGAAGGGGGCGGTTTTCGTCGCTCATGAGGCTCGACCACTCTCCGGCCGTGACTCGCCGCGTGAACCAGTTGGGGTCGTAGGACGGTGAGGAGACGAGAGCCAGGATCTGGCCCGTTCTCGGATCGAGCGCGACCGCGGATCCGACCTTGTCGGTAAACGACTCTTCCGCGAGCTCCTGCAGATCCCGGTCGAGCGTCAGGAACAGATTCTGCCCGGGTCGCGATTCGACGCGGCTCTCCTCGGCCATTTCCCGCGCATGCGAGTCGACGATCACCCGCCTCTCCCCGTTCGTCCCGCCGAGGAGCTTCTCGTAGGAGCTCTCGATTCCTTTCTGTCCGATCCAGTCTCCGAGCCGATATTCGTTTGCAGAGGCGCGGATCTGATCGGGCGTCGCCTCCGCCAGGTAGCCGAGAACGTGCGCGGCGGAGCCGCCGCGCTTGTAGAGACGGCGCTGAGAGATCGCGATCGCGAACTCGGGGTGCTCCGGGGCCCGCGCTTCGACTGCCGCGACCTCCTCGAGGCTCAAGTTCTCGGCGATCGAAATCGGCACGAACTCGGGATACCGGCGACCGCGGGCGAGGCGGGCGCGGACCTGGTCTGCGGGCAGCCCGAGCAGATGCACGGCGAACGCGACCGAAGATTCGAGGTTCTTCGATTCACGGCGATAGAGCTGCAGCGAGTACGCCGGCTCGTTCTCGACGAGCACAGACCCGTTCCGGTCGAGCACGTAACCGCGCGGCGCGGTCAGCTTGACCGAGCGAATCCGGTTGTTCTCCGAAAGCCCGAAGTAGTGGTCGCCCTGGACGATCTGGACGTACCAGTAGGCGACCGCGAGCACGGCGAAGACGGCGCCCACGGCGATGCGCGCGATCTCGATTCGCGAGGAGAGCTCCCGGCGGTTCTCGCGGACTTTCAGCATGAGGGCGGAGGTCTCCTTACCGCAGTCTCCCCTGGCGGCGCCGTTCGCGCCATTCGCGCCATGGAAAGCTCCACGCCGCCTCGAGGACCCCGGCGGTGGTGCCGGTCGCGACGGCGCGCCACAGCGCCTCCGGAGCTCCGAGGACGACCGGGGAGCCCAGCAGGAGCGATCGAAGAACGGCGACGATGGCGTCGTTCGCGAGGGAACACAGGGCGATGACCCCTCCGACCGCGAGCGCTCCGCCGACGACAACCCGCGCCGACACGAACGCGAGCAGGTACCCGATCGCCGCCTTCGCGAAGGCGTTCAGACCGAGGAGCGTCTCCGTCAACGCATCCTCGATGAATCCCGCAGCGGCTCCAGTCAGAACGGCACGGCCGAATCCTCCCGAACGGGCAACGATCGCGGTCGCGACGAGGAGCCAGTCGACGGGCCACGCCCCCCGATACTTCGTGCCGCCGAAGAAGAACTCGAGTGCCGTCGCCCCCGCGAGCAGCAGGGCGATCCGCCCGAGTTTCACCGCGAGGCACTCGTTCCTTCCCCCGGCTCGCGCGCAGGGAATGGCGCGAGCACGAGCACGTCGGTCAGGCGCGAGAAGGGCGCCGTCGGAACGAGAAGGATGTCCAGGAAGAGATTTCCTCCACGCGAAACCGAGCCGACGCGCCCGATGGCGATCCCGCGCGGATAGATGCCGTCGATGCCCGCGGACTCGACGAGATCTCCCGGGCGCACCCGCGACGTCGTCGGAATGTGGTTGAGGCGCAGGGCCCCCCGGCCGTCCCCGCGGACGATCCCGAGCTCGCCGGTCCGAACGATTCGCGCGCCCGCCGCCGCCGACGCGTCGAGGAGGAGTTGCGCCCGCGAGAGCGTGCGGCCGGCGGTCACGACGCGACCGACCAGACCCTCCGGCACCGCGAGCGGAGAACCGGCGCCGACACCCGCGGAGGAACCGATGCCGATCAGGGCGCTCTGGAGGCCGGCGCGGCGCTCGAGGAGCAGAACGGGACCGCTGCCGACGACAACGGGAAGGAAGGGCGCCGCCGCGCGCAACTTGAGCTCGCTTCTCATCTGCTGGACTTCGGCCCGCAGCCGGAACAGCTCCTCCTCGCGTTTCTCGAGATCCCGCCGCAGGTGCGCGTTGTCGGAGCGCGCGCTGAAGTTGTCCGCGATCGACGCGGACGTCCCGGAGACCGTCCGCGAAACGGACGCCACGGCGCGCGCGAGGGGGGCGACCGCGGTCAGGATCCAGGACTGGAGAACCGACCCCCGCTGACCGCGCGCGGGCGCCTGCGCCGAAAGGGCCAGCACGCAGAGCACGAGGACCGAGGCGAGCAGCATTCCGCCACGGCGGGGGCGGTGGGTGATCTCGGCGCGGGCGGCGGGAAATCTCACGGGCGTCCGTTCACGTGATGGAGATCTTCCGCAACAGGTGCATATCGGTGAGCATCGCGCCGGTTCCGAGCGCGACCGAGGCGAGGGGATCTTCCGCGTACGAGATCGGAAGCCCAGTCTCCTCGCGCAGCCTTCGGTCCATGTTGCGCAGGAGCGAGCCGCCCCCCGTGATGATGATCCCCTCGTCCATGATGTCGGCCGAGAGCTCCGGAGGCGTGCGTTCGAGCGCGACGCGGACCGTCTCGACGATCGCGGCGACGACTTCCGCGAGCGCTTCCCGAACCTCCTCGTCGGTCAGGAGGAGCGTCTTCGGCACGCCTTCAACGAGATCGCGCCCCTTGACCTCCATCGTCAACGGCTCGTCGAGCGGATACGCCGAGCCGATCTCGATCTTGACCTGCTCGGCAGTGCGCTCGCCGATCAGGAGGTTGTACTTGCGCTTGACGTACTGGATGATCGCCTCGTCCATTTCGTTCGACGCGATGCGAACCGAGCGGCTGTAGACGATTCCCGCGAGCGAGATCACCGCGACGTCGGTCGTGCCTCCGCCGATGTCGACGATCATGTTTCCCGCGGGCTCCGTGATCGGAAGGCCGGCGCCGATAGCCGCCGCCATCGCCTGCTCGATGATGAAGACCTCGGATGCGCCGGCGCGCAGCGCCGAGTCCTGCACGGCGCGCTTCTCGACCTGCGTGATTCCGGATGGCACCGAAATGACGATCCGCGGCCGCACGAAGAGCGACCGCCCGTGCGCCTTCTTGATGAAGTGGTCGAGCATCTTCTCCGTCACTTCGAAGTCGGCGATCACGCCGTCCTTCATCGGACGGATGGCGACGATGTTGCCTGGGGTGCGGCCGAGCATCTCCTTCGCCTCGGTGCCGACTGCTTCCACCCGGTTCGTGTGGTTGTTGACGGCGACGATCGACGGCTCGCGGACGATGATGCCCTTGCCCCGCGCGAAAACGAGCGTATTCGCCGTGCCGAGATCGACGGCGAGATCGTTCGAAAACAGGGAGAAAATGGATCTCCAGGCCAAGGGACCTCCCTAGGAATGATTCTTCAGAAGCCTAATGGTAAGCCGTCAGCAGCTGCTCACCATCAGAGCGATTCTACGAAAACCCGCATGCGGCGGATCGTCTCGTTCCCCGACGCGTCCACCGCCTTGATTACGAGGATCGCGTAGCCGTCGCGCTCGATCGTGACGGTCTTCTTGAAGCTCCCGTCGCTCCCGACGTCCGCCGGCTCGGCATTGACGGTGACGACCGCGCCCGGCTCAGTCTTGCCGAAGATCAGGAAAAGGTTCCCCATCTGCTGGGGAGCGAGAACCGAAAGCTCCGGTGGAGTCGTGTCGCCGGCCCCGGTCCGGATTGGCTCTTCGAGCATCCGGAAACGCCGGACGGCGCTCCAGTCGGAGGAAACCCCGCTCGGGTTGATCGCGGCGAGCCGCCAGAAATAGGAGCCTTCCCGCGATACCCGGAGACGCGACGAGAGACCGGTCCGGTCGTCGAGATCGACCTCGTTTGCGTCGGGAACGAAAAGCCGCGAACGCGAAATCTGGAGGCGGTACCGGACCGCGTCGGGAACGCGCGACCACTTGATCTCGACGTCCCCGGCGGTCGCGACGTCGAACGTGTGGTTGTCGGCGGGCAGGAGCGGAACGGGAGCCTCCGGCAGGGCGACGCGCGGCGAGAGCACGCCCGTCCGAGCGGCGGCGACCACCCTTTGACGGCCTTCGAGGACGACCGTGTTCAGCCCGGTCGAGACCGTCGTTTTCCCGCGGTAGGTCGTCACTTCTGTTCTCTCGCCCTGCGCCACGTCGACCGACACCCGCGATTCCTTGTCGACCGCCGCGGTCGCATCGTCGGTCGCGACGGTGGAGCGCGACGCGGACGTGTAAACGTTGACGGCGCCGGAGACCATCTTCACTTCGCTGCCGCTCGCCTCGGACGCGCTCGGGCGGCGAACTTCGAAGAGCGAGCCCGGCCGAATCGTGAACAGTGTTCCGTCCGTGAACATGATCTCCGCCGAACCGCTGTGTCCGGTCTTGATGAAGTCTCCGTCGAAGAGCGGCTGCCTCTGCCGTGCCGCCTCGAACGTCGACCGGCCGGCGCGCTGCAAAGCGACGTCGCCTTCCACGAAGATGAAGGACGCGTCGCCGTTCTCATCCGTTCCCCAGCCGCCGATGACCCTTCGGGAGTACGACTCGGATTCGACGGCCAGCCGGAACGCTTCCTCGAACCTCGAGTCGCTCATCGAGTTGCGCGCGTCCTGCAGAAGGCCGCGCGCGCGCACCACGTTCGAGCCGGGGCGGACGGTTCCCGCGACCCGCGTGGCCTTGTTGAGCAGACCCGACGCGCTCTCGATCTCCCCGCGCGCGCGATCCTCCGCCGAAGGACGAGTCTTGACGTACGCGCGATATCCCAGGACGCTTCCGGCCGCGACGACTGCGATCACGATGCCCCAGGTCGCGATCTTCCGGATCGGGATGATGAACCAGTCGAGGTCCGCGCCGACGAGGCGGCCGAGCTTCCGTCTCCGCATAACTTTCGTGGTTGGCGAGACTTACCCTGTCTGTTTATAGCACATTCTCCGGGCGCCCTGTTATAGTCGCCGGCTCCGAAAAGGAGCCTCCAATGCTCAAAACCATGCGCGCCAGCTTCCATCAACTGAAGTGGACGCTGTTCGCGGTGATCATCGTTTTCGTCCTCGGATTCGTCTTCTTCTCCGGCTCGAACTGGGGAGGGGGCGGCGCTTCCGGCCAGGTCGTGGCCCGAGTGGGCAGAGACCAGGTCTCGGCGATCGAGTTCGACCGCATCTACCAGAATCAGGTCCAGAGATACCGCGAGCTCTACAAAGGCAGCTTCTCGCCCGAGCTCGCGCGGGCACTCGATCTGCCCCGGCAGGTCTTAGACGGGATCATCGAGCGGAAACTGCGGCTCGAAGCGGCGAAACGGCTGAGGCTCATGGTGACCGACGACGAGCTCTCTCGCGCGATCGCGTCCCTTCCGTACTTCCAGGAAAACGGCCAGTTCATCGGAGGAGAGCGTTACAGCGAACGGCTGCGCCGCGCGGGGATGTACCCGGAGACGTTCGAGGAAGGGATCCGCGAGGACCTGCTCGTCGACAAGTACGGCGCGCTCGTCAAGGCGAGCGTTGCCGTCCCGGAAGCGGACGTCCGCAAGGAGTTCTCCGCGAAGAACGACAAAGCGACGATCGAGTACATCCTGGTTCCTTCGAGCCGTCTCGAGAGCTCGGTCGAGCCATCGGAAGCCGACCTCAAGGCGTATTACGAGAAGAACCGCGAGCGATATCGCTCTCCCGAGCAGCGCCGCGCCAACTACCTGCTCGTCGACAAGCTGAAGGTCCGGGCGAAGGTGCCGATCTCCGACGCGGAAATCCGCGCCGAGTACGAAGCGAAGAAAGCATCTTTCGCGGTTCCCGAGCAAGTCAACGTTTCGCACATCCTGGTGTCGGTCGATCCGAAGGGTGGTCCGGAAGCGGACGCGAAGGCCAGGGCAAAAGCCGAGGCGCTCGCGGCGCGCGCGAAGGCGGGAGAGGACTTCGCGAAGCTCGCCACCGAAAACACCGACGATCCGAGCGGAAAAGAGAACGGCGGGCAGCTCCCTCCGTTCGGCCGGGGTCAGATGGTTCCGGAGTTCGAGAAGGCCGCCTTCGACATGAAACCGGGTGAAATCCGCGGACCAGTGAAAACGAATTACGGATACCACGTGATCAAGCTGACCGCGAGGACGCCGGCCGGGACGAAGACTCTCGAGGACGTCCGACCGAGCCTGTCGGGCGATCTCGCGGAACGTAAGGCGACGGGCGAGACGGATCGGCTCGCGCGCGACCTCGCGGGCAAGATCCGTGCGCTCCGGACGAAATCGGACGAGGAGCTCCGCAAACTCCAGAGCGACGTCGTGACCTACAACACGACCGACTGGTTTTCGCGCAGCGGACCGATCGCGGGAATCGGCGCCAACCCGGACTTCTCGAAGGAGGCCTGGTCTCTCAAGGTCGGCGAGGTGTCGACGAACCCGATCCCGACTTCGCGGGGGCCTGCCTTCGCCCGCCCGCTTGCGGAGCGGCCGGCGGGGATTCAGCCGTTCAGCGAGGTCCGGGCGGTCGTCGTCGAGAACTGGAAGTCGGAACGGCGCGAAAAGGACGCCCTGGAGAAGCTCGCACCGGTGGCGCGGGAGCTCGGCTCGGGAACGACGCTCGCCGAGCTCGCGAAGCGCTACGAGACCGAGGTGAAGACGACGCCGGAGTTCGGGCCGCAGGGCCCGGTTCCGGACCTGGGCGCCGCTCCACGCTTGACAGACGAGGTCTTCAAGACGCCGTCGGGGCAGGCGGGGCCGCCGGTACCCGTGCCGTCCGGGTTCGTGCTCTTTCGCGTGCTGACCCGTGCACAGGCAAACCCCGCGGCCTTCGCCACGCAGCGGGCGCAGCTCGTCGAGACCCTTCGCGCGAAAGAGGCCGAGCGTCTCATTCGCGCGGTCGTGACCCAGATGCGCGCCGACCGCAAGATCGAGATCAACGAAGAGCTCCTGAACTCGTTCCTGCCCGCGCAACCGAAGACGAGACGGGGATAAAAGGACCAGAGTCGACCGCGGAGATCCCTGACACCTTAGAATCGCTTTCGTGATCGGCCGCCTGGTCGGACGCCTCGCCGCGAAGGCGACCGATCACGTGATCTTGGACGTCGGCGGTGTTGGTTACCTCGTCCAGATTCCGCTCTCGACCTTCTACGAGCTCCCGGAGGCGGAAAGCCCCGCGTCGCTCTGGATCCACACGCACGTCCGAGAGGATGCCCTCGCCCTCTACGGTTTCCTGACGGAGCGCGAGCGCGCGCTCTTTCTGATGCTCTTGGACGTCGCGGGGATCGGGCCACGGGTCGCTCTGACGGTGCTCTCGGGGATTCCCCCGACGGATCTCGTAGAAGCGCTGCGTGGTCAGGACGCTCGGCGGCTCATGGCCGTTCCGGGGGTCGGAAAGAAAACGGCGGAACGCATGGTCCTCGAGCTCGCTGAGAAAGCTTCCAAGTTTGCCGGCGAGCCGAGCGCGCCGCGCCCCGCCGCCGTCGCGGCGGAAGACGTGGTCTCGGCGCTCGTCAACCTCGGCTACCGGAAGGGCGACGCCGAGAGGGCGGTGGACGGGATCGGACGAAGCGGCGCGCCGACGGACTTCGGCGCATATCTGAAACTTGCTCTGAAAAAGCTCACGGGAGGATGAGCCGGACCGAAGACCGGGACCCAGGACCAGAGTCGACACGTGCTACTTTGGACTTTGGACTTTGACCTCTGGACTCTGACGAAATCGTGGACGAGAAAGAAATCCTCTCCGGCACGGCCTTGGCCGACGACGTCGCCGTCGAGCCGACGCTTCGTCCGAAGATCCTCTCGGAGTACATCGGGCAGTCCAAGGTGCGCGAGAACCTGGGAGTTTTCCTGGCGGCTGCGCGCGGGCGAGGTGAGCCGCTCGATCACGTCCTCCTGACCGGGCCGCCCGGTCTCGGCAAGACGACGCTTGCCCACATCATCGCGCGCGAGCTCGGAACCGGCCTTCGCATCACGTCCGGGCCGATGATCACCCGCGCGGGCGACCTGGCCGGAATCCTGACCAACCTTCAGCCGCGGGACGTGCTGTTCTTGGACGAGATCCATCGCCTCAACCCGGCCGTCGAGGAGATCCTGTACCCGGCGATGGAAGACTTCCGCCTCGACGTGATGATCGGAGAAGGACCGATGGCCCGCACGATGAAGGTGGACCTGCCCCCATTCACGCTCGTGGGCGCGACGACACGTCCGGGGCTGCTCTCCCAGCCGCTGCACGGCCGCTTCGGAATCGCACTGCGGCTCGATTTCTATGACGTCGACTCGCTCGCGCGGATCGTCGAGCGATCGGCGAAGATCCTCGGCATCTCGATTACACCGGACGCGGCGCGGGAGATCGGGGGGAGGAGCCGCGGCACTCCACGCATCGCCAACCGACTGCTCCGACGACTGAGGGACTTCGCCGAAGTGGCGGGCAAGAATCGGATCGATCTGCCGACCGCTCGTGAAGCGCTGGCGCGCCTCGAGGTGGACGAGCACGGATTCGACGAGCTCGATCGGCGAATCCTCGCGACGATCATCGAAAAGTTCGGCGGCGGGCCGGTCGGGATCAATTCGATCGCCGCCTCCCTGGGCGAGGACAAGGGAACGCTCGAAGATCTGTACGAGCCCTATTTGCTCCAGGCCGGGTTCCTGCAGCGCACGCCGCGCGGTCGGATCGCCTCCGCGCAGGCGTACCGGCATCTGGGGATCCTTCCTCCGCGGAAAGAGGGATCCCTTTTCTAGCCGCGTGTTGTCGTCTCACGCCTCCCGTCTCACGTCCCGCGCACCGAGAAAACGCGGGGTCCTGATCTACAACCCGACCGCAGGGCAGCGCGATCTCGCGGCGCAGATGCTGACCCTGATCGCGAGAATGCGCGCCGAAGGACTCGAGCTCGAGAACGCGCCGACGACCGCGCCGGGCCATGCGACCGAGATCGTGCGGGCGCTGCTGCCTGCCGGACTCGACGTCGTCGCGGTCTGCGGCGGCGACGGGACCATCTCGGAAGTCGCGGGTGGTCTCATCGGCTCCGACGTACCGCTTGGCGTCCTGCCCGCCGGGACGTCGAACGTCCTGGCCCGCGAGTTATCGATCCCGCTCGCGCTCGAGCCGGCCGCGAGGCTGCTCCTCGACGGGGAGCCTCGCCCCGTTCGCGTGCTCTACGCGAATGAGCGGCCGTTTCTCCTCTGGGCCGGCGTCGGGCTCGACGCGCGGATCATGGGACACATGAGCCTTTTCTTGAAGCGCTGGTTCGGCCGGACCGGCATCTTCTTCACGGTCGCGCCGGAGTTTTTCCGATACGAGTTTCCGCACCTGGAGGTGACGGTCGA
>DASWDK010000307.1:0-5224 GCA_036395335.1 Thermoanaerobaculia bacterium | reverse complement strand
AAGCTGCGGCTCCGCGGGACGGTCGTCCGGTCGCAGCGCGTTCCGCAAAACTTGAGAGGGGTCGTCCCGAGCGGCTTCGGCGTGCGACTGAACGAGGCCCCGGAGGAGTACTTCCGGCTCCTCGCGGATCTGTTCGGGTTTCGATTCGCGAGCTGACCCGAACGTTGTCGAGTCACCTTTCTCGCGCGGCCGCGAGCTTCACGAAATAATCCAGGCTCTCCGGGTTCGCCATCGCTCCCGTGTTGGCGACTTTCTCCGCGGGCTCTCCGGACAGGATTCGCCGCACGGGCACTTCGAGCTTCTTGCCGTTCAGCGTGCGCGGGATCGAGGGGACCGCGTGGATACGGTCCGGTACGTGGCGGGGCGACAGGCCTTCTCTCAATGCCGCCGCGATGCGCGCCCGCAGCGCCGCGTCGAGCGTCGCACCGTCTTCGAGCGCGACGAAGAGCAGCAGCTCGCCCGGCCCCCCCGTGTCGTCGGCGAGGTGGACGACCAGGCTGTCGGCGACGCCGGGGATCGCCTCCACGACGCCGTAGAACTCGCTGGTGCCAATCCGCACGCCGCCCCGCTTCAACGTTGCGTCGGAACGCCCCGTGATGATGCAGCTTCCGCGCGGGGTGATCTCGATCCAGTCGCCGTGCCGCCAGACCCCGGGATACCGGTCGAAATAGCTCGCGCGATATTTCGCTCCGTCCGGATCGTTCCAGAACGCGACGGGCATCGACGGCATGGGCTCCGTCAGGACGAGCTCGCCAAGCCTTCCGATGACGGGACGGCCGTCCGGGTCGAAGCTCTCCACTTTCGCTCCCAAGCAGCGGCAGGAGATCTCGCCGGCCCACACCGGGACGAGAGGGCACGCGCCGACGAACGCGGTACAGACGTCCGTACCCCCTGACACCGAGCCGAGCAGCAAATCGCGTCCGACGTTTTGGTAGACCCACTCGAAACCCTCGGGCAGGAGCGGCGCCCCCGTCGAGCCCACGCCGCGCAGGCGGGACAGGTCGAGGGTGCGGGCGGGCGCGAGACCGGCGCGCAGGCACGCGTGCAAGAAAGGCGCGCTCGCGCCGAAATACGTGATGCCGTGCTCGTGGGCGAGTCGCCAGAGCGCGGAGAGATCCGGGTACGCCGGATCGCCGTCGAAGAGAACGACTGCCGATCCGACGAGGAGTCCCGAGGCCAGGTAGTTCCACATCATCCAGCCGGTCGTGGTGAACCAGAAGAAACGGTCGGGGACGCCGAGATCGTGGTGGAGCGCGAGCATCTTCAGGTGTTCGAGAAGAATCCCGCCGTGCCCGTGCACGATCGCCTTGGGAAGGCCGGTCGTTCCCGAGGAGTACAGGACGTAGAGCGGATGGTCGAACGGTACCGGCTCGAACGCGAGCGGCTCGTGCCGGGAGAGAAGCTCTTCCCAGGCGATGGCGCCGCGGAATCGCGACCTTTCGAAGGCCGCGCGGAGGTAGGGGAGCACCACCGTCGCTTCGAGCGTCGGCAGATCGCGGCGCAGTTGCGCGACCTCCTCCGCACGATCGATTTCCCGCCTGCCGTAACGATATCCGTCGACCGTGAGCAGCACCTTCGGCTCGATCTGCCGGACCCGGTCCACGACCGCGCGCGGGCCGAACTCCGGCGCGCAGGAGGAGAAGATCGCCCCGATGCTCGCGGTCGCGAGCAGCGCCGCGAGCGTCTCCGGGACGTTCGGCAGGTACGCAACGACCCGATCTCCCGACTTCACGCCGAGGCGGCGAAGTCCCGCTGCCGCTCTCGCCACCCGATCGGCGAGATCCGCGCCGCTCCAGGTCACGTCGTCCGCCCGGGTCTGGGAACGCGCGATGACCGCGGCGCTCTCGCCCGCGCGCCGGAGTGCGTGCTCCGCGTAGTTGAGCGTCGCGCCGGGAAACCATTTCGCGCTCGGCATTCTTCGTTCGAGCAGGATCCCGGTCGACGGGTCGTGCGTGAAAACCTCGAAGTAATCGCCGATCGATCTCCAGAACTCCTCGAGCTCCGTCACCGACCAGGACCAGAGCGTCGGGAACCCGTCGAAACGGAGGCCGCGCGTTCGGCCGAGAAATTCCAGATACGCGCCGATGCGGGTCCTTTCGCGCGCGTCGGCGGGGGGCGTCCACAAAGGTTCTCGATCCGGCACGGATCTTGATTCTCTCCCGTTGGAAGAGTTCTGGTCTCTTCCGGAGGAGGATCAATGAAACGCAGTTTCTTCGCTGCCCTCGCGGCGGCGGCGCTCCTCGCGGGCGTGCATTGCGCGACGCAGCCGGAAACCAAGATCAAACAGGAGGGCTCCGCGACCGTCATGAAGCAGACCGGTCCCGGAGAGAACGTGAAGACGACCGTGGTATCCGGCGTCGTCACGAAATACCGGCCCCGCGAGGAGCTCGAGATTCGTCCCGCCGACGGCAACATGCACGACTTCGATCTGGAAGACGACGTCCAGATCCAGGGGACGATCGTCGTCGGTCAGCCGGTCACGGTCACCTACGTGCAGGAGGGGGGCAAGAACCGGGTCAAGATCATCGCCGTTCCCTAGGACGGAACAGGATCGGGGTTCTTCTCTCTGTTCCGGCTTCCTCTCCCGTTTTCCGGCCCGGGATTCAGCGGGCGAACTCGACCCCGTGGTGCTTCACCAGCTTCGCTTCGGCGATGAAGATCGTGTCCTCGGCGATGTTCGTCGCGAGATCGCCGACGCGCTCGAGGTTCTTGGAGACCGAAATGAGCTCGAGGCAGTGGGAGATGAGCGCCGGCATCTCCGCCATGTAGGTCAGGAGCTGCCGGATCACCCCCTCGTTCTTCGCATCCAGGATGTCGTCCTGCTGGATGACCTGTTTCGCCAGCGCTGCGTCCCTCGCGATGAAAGCGTCCAACGACTGCCGAAGCATCACCTGAACCATCTCGGACATCGAACGAATCCCGATCGCGGGCTGGAAAGGCGGGCGTCCGGAGAGCCGCTCCGCTCCCTCGGCGATGTTGACGGCGTGGTCGCCGATCCGCTCGAGGTCGTTGTTGATCTTGAGCACCCCGACTAAGAACCGCAGGTCGATCGCGACCGGTTGCTCGAGGGCGAGGAGTTGAATCGCCTCCTCCTCGATCTGGTTTTCCAGCCGATCGATTTCCTCGTCGCGGGCGATCACCGCACGCGCTTTCTCGGCGGACCCTTCGATCAGCGCCTCGATCGAGGCTCGGATCTGCGTTTCCACTTCCCCGCCCATCAGGATGAGACGGCGCCGGAGACCTTCCAGCCGCTCCGCAAAATGTTCTTTCATGGCTCCCTCCTCAGCCTTCCGTTTCCGCCGCTTCGCGTCGAAAGGTAACGCGAAAAGCACTTCCCCGACCGGGCTGGCTCGCGACCGTGACCTCCGCGCCGTGCAGTTGCGTCAGGTGCTTGACGATCGCGAGCCCGAGGCCCGTTCCGGGCCGAACCTTGGAACGCGAACGGTCCACCTGGTAGAACCGCTGAAAGATCCGATCCTGTTCCGCGAGCGGAATGCCCGGCCCGTCGTCCTCGACGGCGAGCGCCGGCTTCCCATCCCGTCGATCGATCCGGATCCGCACGCTGCCGCCGGCCGGGGAGAACTTCACGGCGTTGTCGAGGAGGTTGCGCAGGATCTGCCCCAGCCTCCGGCGGTCCCCTTCGACGGTGACGCCGTCGGAGCCCTCGATCCGGATCGAGACGTCCCGCTCGCGGGCCGTTGCACGCAGCTCCTCGGAGATCTCACCGGCGAGCGCCCGGAGGTCGATCTTCTCGTGGGTGAGGACAACCTGTCCGCTCTCGATCAGCGAGAGGTCGGTCAGGTCGTCGATCAGCTCACGCATCCTCTGCGCTTGCCGGCGAACCAGCTCGACCAAGCGCGGCGCCTCGGGATCGTCGGCCCCCGTGTCCCCGAGGGTCTCGGCCGCGGCGGCGATCGAGGCAACCGGCGTCCGCAGCTCGTGAGAGACGTCGGCGACGAAGCGGCGCCGCATGGCTTCGTTCCGTTCGAACGCCGTCACGTCGCGGAGGATCCCGACGGCGGCCGCCCGCGATCCGGGAGGAAGCGGTCGGACCGCCAGCTGCCAGGTGACGTCGTTCTCGCGCCGCAGGATCGCATCCGTCGAGACCCGGCGCGCGATGGCCTCTTCGAAGGGGGCGAAAAGAGCCCGGTCGCGCAGGATCTCGACGAGCGGCTTTCCGGCCGGGTCCGACGTCGCCGTCATGCCGCGAAAGCCCCGGTTCGCGTCGATCACCCGGTAGTGCGCGTCGATGACGACGACTCCGTCGGGAAGCGTCTCGAAGACGGCGTCTGCGAGCCGTCGCTCTCTCTCCACGCGCTCGACCGATTCGAGGAGGGAGCTCTTCATCCGGCTGAGAGCCGAAGAAAGGTCGAGGATCTCGGCGGGACCGCGCTCGGGTGCTTCCCGGGCCAGGTCCCCGCGCGCGACCGCGAGGGCGGCATCCGTGACTTCCCGGATCGGTCGCGCGAGCCGGGCGACCGCGACTCCGGCCACGGCGACGAGGAGCGCGCAGGCAGCGAAGATAGCGCCGCGAAGCAGCCACTCGTAATGAGCCTCGACCCGGCGCAGCTCCGACAAGGAGATTGCCAGGCGGAGCACGGGCGCGCGAGAGCCATCCGGGCCCAGGGCGCGGGCGACGTAGAGGAGGTCGGTTTCCAGGGTCGCTGAGTGACGAACCGACGTCCCGTATCCGGTCGCCCGGGCCGCAACGACTTCCGGACGGCCGGCATGGTTCTCCATCCCGGCCACCTCGGACAAGGCGACGTCGGAGTCGTCGAGCACCCGGCCGTCGGCGCGGATGACCGTGACGCGGACTCCGAGCAGCCGGGAGGCGCGCCGGACGACGTCCACGAGACCGGCCGGATCGCCGAGCCGCGGCCCGATCTCGTCGGCGAGAAGATCGATCTCGCGGCGGAGGCGGTCACGCGCGCGGTCCTCGACGGCGCGGTCCGTCACACGGGCGGCGACCACGGAGAGAGTGAGAGCCAGCCCGAAAGCGAGCAGCGCGAGCAGGAGGTTCAGCCGGGAAGCGAAACGCATGGCGGCTCATGCCCGGAAGTCGCGGCGGAGACAGGCCCTGCGGGCCTGCACCCGCCACCTTGATCCCGCAGTGCGGTCCCAGCTCACTTCTCCTCGGGCCGCTCGAGGAACCGGTAGCCGACGCCGACGATCGTGTCGATCCAGCGGTCGCCGAGCTTCCGGCGCAGCGAGCGGATGTGAACGT
>DASWDK010000306.1:0-6266 GCA_036395335.1 Thermoanaerobaculia bacterium | reverse complement strand
CGTCGAGAAGTCCGACCGATTCGACTGGAAGGTCGGTGAGTCCACTGTGGAAGTCTCGGCGTATTTTTTGACCCGAGTTCTAAAACAATACGACTACCTGTCGCGCGAGCAGCTTCCCAAGCAGGCCTTCCGCTTCTGGTTCCACAACGACTCCGTGAAGAGCGTGCGCGAAGCGTCGGAGACCGGCCCCACGCAGCTGGCGCGGGTTCCCTCCTTTCAGCTCGACCGTGCGAAGCTCGACGAGCGTCTGATCGCGGTCGCCGCGCAGGAAGGCGCGGAGGTCTGGCGGCCCGCCCGCGTGACGGGTTTCGAGCTCGATGGGGAATCCGGCAACACCGTGTCGATCGAGCGGTCGGACGGTTCGCGCGCGACGGTCCGCTGCCGCTGGCTCGTCGACGCAACCGGCCGGCACGCCATGCTCGCGCGGAGACGCGGCGGCGTCACGCCGATCGAATCGCACCCGACCTCCGCCATCTGGGTGCGGTACCGCGGCGTGAAAGATCTGGACGGCGTCGACGTCGCCGGCACCGATCCCGCGGATCCGTACGCGCGCGCGGTTCTGGCATCGCGCCGGCTCGCGACGAACCACTTCACGGGATGGGGCTACTGGATCTGGCTCATCCCGCTCCAGGGGGGCGAGACGAGCGTCGGCCTCGTGTGGGACAAGCGTCTCGTGACGCCCGAGGGGAACACGCCGCTCGAGAAGTTGCAGAGGTTCCTCGACTCGAACCCGCTCACCCGCGAGCTTCTCGAACACGCGGAGCCGATCGCCGACGACATCCGCTCGTACGGCCATCTGCCGTACTTCGTCGACAAATACATCGGGCCGGGATGGACCTGTGTGGGCGACGCCGGCGGCTTTCTCGATCCGTTCTATTCGCCCGGCCTCGATCAGATGTCCTTCTCGGTCCACTCACGGGTCGAGCTCATGAAGCGCGCCCTCGCTGGGGAATCCCCCGAAGAGATGGCGAAGGCGTACGAGGAACACAACCGAAAGTACGCACGGTACTTCCACTACTTCTACGAGTCGATCTACCGCGACAAGTACTACGTCATGGGCGACTACGACACGATGACCACGGCGTTCCTGCTCGACACCGCCCTCTACTACTTAGCCGCCGTGATTCCGATCTACCGCTGGAGCGCCGACCGGCTCGGAATTCCACCCTTCTACCAGGACGGCGCGGAGATGGGTTACTACCCGATCCGCTTCTACAACCAGCGCCTCGTATCGATCGCGAAGCGCAAGATGGCCCTCGGCATCTACGGCAACCACAATGCCGGCCGGCGACCCGGGCTCGTCGGCTACTCGGTGAGGGCCGCGAGCTTCGTCATGCTCGCCCACGGTCTGCTGCGGTGGTGGAAAGCGGAGCTGGCCAACGCGTGGACCTACGTGAAGAAGCCCCGACTCTCGGCCGCGGCGGTCGCTACGGGACCGGCGGCGGACAGATTCCCCGTCGAGAGCCGAACGGGCACGCGTTCCCGCGCGACCGGCAGTTGAGCCTTTCACCGCCGCTCGGCTGATGCCGGGAACCGCTCTCGTCACCGGAGCTTCGAGCGGCATCGGTCGCGAGCTCGCGCGACTCGCCGCGAAAGACGGCCGCGACGTCGTCCTCGTCGCGCGGAGGCGCGAGCGGCTGGAAGCGCTGGCGGACGAGCTGACGAATCGCTACGGCGTCGTCGTGGAGATCGTCGTCGCCGACCTCTCGCTTCCCGACTCCCCCGCTCGGGCGGTCGCCGAAGGAGAGGAGCGGCGCGGGCCGATCGAGGTGCTGATCAACGACGCCGGCCTCGGCGTCCACGGGTTCTTCCGGAAAACGCCCGTCGAAGGAGAGCTCGAAACGATTCGCGTGAACGTCCTCGCCCTGACGCACCTGACGAAGCTCGTCGTGCCGGGGATGGTCGAGCGCCGCCGGGGCATCGTCTTGAACATGGCCTCGACGGCCGCATTCCAGCCGGGCCCGCTCATGGCCGTCTACTACGCCTCGAAGGCGTACGTGCTCTCTTTCACCGAGGCTCTCGCGGAAGAGCTCGACGGCACGGGCGTCACCGCTACCGCGCTCTGTCCCGGCCCGACGTTGACCGAGTTCCAGGAGAAGACCGGGATGGGCGACGTGCCGATGTTCCGGAGTCCGCTCGTCCTCGACGCCGCGACTGTGGCCCGGGCGGGTTGGGAAGGCGCGAAGCGGGGCAAGCGCGTGGTGATCCCCGGCGTGGCGAACCGGATCCTGGCGTTGTCCGCGCGGTTCTCGCCGCGAAAGCTCGCGACGAAGATCGCGAGGAGGATCCAGGAGAACCGATCTACGGATCGAGTCGGGTGAAGGTCTACTGAGAGCGCTGGATCAACAAGAGTCCCACGCCGGCAAGGGCGAGCGCGAGAAGAGCAAGCGTGCCGCCGGAAAGGGTCGGGACTTCACCCGACAGGACCACCGGGGTGGTCGTTGCGGTCGGGGCCCCGGGCACGGGAGTCGCCGTGACCGCGCTCTCCGTCGGTGTCGCCGTCGCGGTGACAGGGCTCGGACCCTGCGTCGGGGAAATGGTCGGAGAAGCCGGCGGGGGCGTCGGCGTAGAAGTCTCGGTGGGAGGGGTCAGCGGCGTGTCCGTCACGGTCGGAGTCGGTGTGACGGTGAGCGTGGGAGTCGAAGTCGGCGTCGCGGTCTGCGCCGGAAGAACGCCCCCGGAATTGATCGAGTTGTCCTGACCGCCCGTCGAGGCGCCGTCCAGTTGCCGCAGGCTGAAGTGGGAGGGGCCTCCCTGGATCGTGCTCACACCCTGGCCCGGGCCCCACCCATCGGGATCCGTGCCGCCTTTTGCGAGATGGCCCGCCATTTCAACCAGGATCGCCGTCGAAGTCGAGGTCCAGGAGAGCGTGTAGAAGACCGTTGAATCACCCGTATCGCCGAGGTCCGGAACGCTGTGAGCCAGTGTCAGGGAAGCCGCGGATATCGGGGCATCTCCGTATATCGTGATCGTCCGATCACCGAGCACTGCCTCATACGCATTGATCCGGGACTGCGTGGATCCGTCGCTGCTGACGAAGGGATCGTCGGGAACCGTGACCGTGAACGTGTTCGCTCCGCTTCGCAAGGTATTGCAGGTGCCAACGAGGCTTGCCGGCAGCTCGGGACCGCAGGGATTCAGTGTGAGCGTGACCCCGGCGGTCGCCGCCGCGGCAACTGCCTGCGCATAAGACGTCAGCCAGTCGTAACCATGCTCGCCGGCCTTGGTGAAATCGACCTCGAAGGTCAGAGTATGAGTGTTGCCGGCGGTTGCGGCGATGCCGGTGAAAACTCCCTGTTGAGTGACGGACATCCCTTCCACGTAGAGGGAGTTGCCCGAGTGAAGAATCGACCCGATCCAATGGCAATTTCCGAGACCGGTGACCGGTCCGGTCGTCTCGTTGTCCGCACACTGACGGAAGTCGTTATCCCCGCGGAGAGAGGACGCGATTGCGAAGCTTCCGAGAAGGGTCAGCGCCGCCCGGGACAGGTTCCGTCGCCTATCCGTTACCGAACTCGAGAGCGCTTGGAGACGCCGGATCGCTGGATTGCTCCGCTACTGTTGATTACAGCGTAGCCGACACCGGATTCTTTGTCCAATTGTTGGCTGTTACACTCGTTTTTTCCGGAGGAGTGGCCGAGTGGTTTAAGGCGGCGGTCTTGAAAACCGCTGTACCGAAAGGTACCGGGGGTTCGAATCCCTCCTCCTCCGCCAGCTAAATCGACGTTCCGACAATCAATTGATATGAAGAGCGGTCGTAAGAAGAAGGCCGAGAAGCGCCCCGCTCCTCTCTGATCTTCTCCTCGACCGGTGGTGCTGTCCCAGCATGGCCGCTTAACGATTCCTCCCAACGAGGCAAGAAACGCTGAACGAGAGGTGCCGCCGACCCCCGACGTGATCTTTTGCTAGACTTCCGCGGCTTTGGCGCGCCCGGTTCCAACTGATTCCTTCTCCCCCGAAAGCCGCCGCGCGCGCCCGGGCCGCACCCTCGTCCGCAAACTGCTCCCCTTCTCTGGGATCGCCGTTCTCGTCGTCCTCTGGGATCTCGCGCTCTCCATCGGCGGCGGACCGAAGCTCCTCCCGCGGCCCCTTGCCGTGTTCCGCGCGATCGGAGAGCTGGGAGAGCACGGCTTTCTCGTGAAACACGTCGTCGCTTCGCTCTTCCGGGTGACATGGGGCTACGTAGCTGCCGTCCTCGTCGGAATCCCGCTCGGCATCGTGCTCGGTTGGTATCGCCGCGGAGGAATGGCAATCGCCCCTCTTCTCGAGATCCTCCGGCCGATCTCGCCGCTCGCCTGGATCCCGCTCGCGATCCTCTGGTTCGGCGTGGGAGACGTCTCGGCAGTCTTCATCATCTTCCTCGCGTCCCTCTTTCCGCTGACTCTCACGGCGATGAACGCGGCCCGCGGCGTCGAGCTCGTGCACGTCAACGCGGGGAGGAATCTCGGGCTCCGGGCGCCGGAGCTCCTGCGCCGGGTGATCTATCCTGCGATCCTGCCGCAGCTCCTCGTCGGGCTCCGGCTCTCGCTCGGGATCGCGTGGCTCGTCGTCGTCGCGGCCGAGATGATCGCCGTCAGCTCGGGGCTCGGCTTCCTCATCATCGACGCCAGGAACGCCGGCAACCGCTACGATCTCGTCGTCGCGGGGATGGTCCTGATCGGCGTCATCGGGATCGCTCTCGACGCGATGATGCGCAGCCTCGAGCGGTCGAGGGCCCTGGCATGGGGATACACCACCGCCCGCGCCTCTGCCCTCCCATGACGCCAACCACCGGGGTCAAGGTCCGCATCCAGGGTCTTTCGAAGGCCTTCCATACGAACGGCCACGAGATCCTGGTGCTCGAGAACATCGACCTCGACGTCCGAGACGGCGAGCTCGTCTGCATCCTCGGGCCGTCGGGCTGCGGCAAGTCCACGTTGCTCAACATCGTCGGCGGATTCCTCCCCGCGTCGAGCGGCGACGTGACGATCGACGGCTCGCCGGTCCGCGAGCCCGACCCCCGCCGGATCTTCGTCTTTCAGGAGCGGGGCGTGTTTCCGTGGCTGACGGTCGAGGGAAACATCGGATTCGGCATCTCGGGCCTTCCGTCGAAGGAGAAGGCTGCGCGGATCGCGCACTACGTCCGGCTCGTCGGCCTCGAAGGCTTCGAAAGCGCCTATCCCCAGGAGCTCTCCGGCGGCATGAAGCAGCGCGTCGAAGTCGCCCGGGCTCTCGCTGTGAATCCCGACGTGCTCTACCTCGACGAACCGTTCGGCGCGCTCGACTCCATCACCCGGCACGTCATGAGGAGCGAACTCCTGCGCATCTGGGAGGCCGAGAAGAAGACGATCCTTTTCGTGACCCACGACATTGAGGAGTCCTGCCAGCTGGCCGACCGCGTCGTTGTGCTCTCGGCGCGCCCCGGCTCGATCCGGCGGGTCGTCGACGTCGACCTGCCGCACCCGCGCGACCTGTCCTCGCCGCGCTATCTCGCGCTGCGCGACAGCATCCTGGAAGAGATCGGGCTCGCCCACCGCATATGAACGCAAAGGAACTCGGTCCCGGCCGGCCCGCCGACGCTCCGCCGATCGAGAAAAAGTCCCGGACGTTGGAGGCAATCCTGCTCCCCGCCCTTACAGCGGCGATGCTGGTCGCGCTTTGGCACGCCGCGGTCCGGCTCTCGCACACCGACATTTTTCCGTCTCCGCTCGCGGTCGCGCGGGGCCTCGGTGAGCTCGCCCGCAAAGGCGTGCTCGGGGTCTACGTCTGGGACTCGCTCGTCCGGGTGGGCGCGGGCTATACGCTCGCTCTCGCCCTGGGAATCCCGGCCGGGATCGCGCTCGGCTGGTACTCCGGTGCGGCGCGGGCCATCAATCCCGTGATCCAGTTCTTGCGCCCGATCAGCCCGCTCGCGTGGATCCCCGTCGCAATCGTTCTCTTCGGGGTGAGCAACTCCGCGGCGATCTTTCTGATCTTTCTGTCTTCGTTCTTTCCGATCGTCGTGGCGACGATGAACGGCGTCCGTAACGTTCCGTCCATGTTTCTCCACGCCGGCCGCAACTTCGGCCTGTCCGCTCCAGCGCTGTTCTCGCGGGTGATCTTTCCGGCCGCGCTCCCCCGCGTCCTGACCGGGCTGCGCGTCGCGCTCGGCGTCGCCTGGCTCGTGGTTGTCGCGGCGGAGATGATCGCCGTGAATTCCGGGCTCGGCTACCTGGTGATCGACTCGCGAAACGCGGGCAAGCGATACGACCTCGTGATCGCGGCAATGCTGCTCATCGGCCTGATCG
>DASWDK010000305.1:0-5401 GCA_036395335.1 Thermoanaerobaculia bacterium | reverse complement strand
GACGAAGCGACGGGATTCCCGGTCCCGTTCGAGACCGTCACTCTCGAGCGAGCCGTCGGCCCATACGAAGCCGGTACCCGGTGGGCGGAGCCGGACGAAGGAAAGGCGGCCGCCGCGATGCGCCGGGTCGTGGAAGACCTCCCGGAGGCGCGGCGGCGCGCGGAGGTGGGACGGCGGCGCATTGCGTCCCGCTACGGCGTCGAGACAGCGGGCCGGCGCGTCCGGGAGCGCCTGGAGACGCTCACCGCCCGGCTCTCGGCGCGGCCATGAGGCCCGACTGGGAAAAAGGGCTGCGCGGGCGGCTCTACGCGCTCGGACGGCGGTTCGTGCCGCTCCCGTGGAGGCGCGCCGTCCGGCGCCGGTTCGCTCCGGAGAAGCTGCTCGGGATCCGCAAGCCTCCCCTCGACATCCCGCGTTACGATTTCGACCCGAACGAAGCGCGCCCCGGCCGCCCGGACGTCGTCGTTCTGCCGGTGATCGCGTGGTCGTACCGGCGGCAGCGTCCGCAGCATCTCGCGGAAGCGCTCGTCCGCCGCGGCCGGCGCGTCTTCTATGGTTCGCTCGAGGGGGAAGGGGAGCCCGCGGGGCCGACCGGCGTGGCCCCCGGCGTGACCCTTCTTCCGATCGCCGGCGTCAAGCGCGAGGATCCGGCGGATCGGCGCCTCCAGGGATCGGCGCTCGAGAGGGCCGTCGACGCCCTCGCACGGGCGCGCGACCGCTTCGAGATCCGCGAGGCGGCATTGCTCGTTCAGTCCCCGTTCTGGGCGCCGCTCTCCCGCGCTCTCACGCAACAGTTCGGCTGGAGAGTCGTCTACGACTGCCTCGATGAGCATTCGGCGTTCCCCGCGAACCGGCCGGAAGCGCTCCTCGCCGCGGAAGCGGAGATCGTCGACGCGGCGGATCTCGTGCTCGCCACGTCGGGTCCGCTTCTCGAAAGGCTTCGCAGGGTCCGGCCGGACGCCCGCCTCCTCGGCAACGCAGCCGACGCGGAGCTCTTCGGGGCGCTTCCCGACCCGGCCCCCGAGCCGGGGCGCCTGACCGTCGGTTACGCGGGCGCGGTCGACGACTGGTTCGATTACGACCTTCTCTCCGAAACGGCGCGGTTGCGCCCCGGCTGGCGCTTCGAGATCATCGGCGGAGTCGAAGGCCGGCCTCCCGGAGCTTCGCGCTTCCCGGAGAACGTCGTTTTTCTGGGGGAGCGTCCGTACCGCGAGATGCCCGCGATCCGGGGACGGTTCGACGTCGAAGTCATTCCCTTCCGGCTCTCGGAGCTCACGCACGCGACGGATCCGGTCAAGCTCTACGAGGCGCTCGCCGCCGGCCGCGGGGTCGTCGCGACGCCGATGCGCGCCCTCGCCCCTCTCGCCGAGCGGGACCTCGTGCGGTTCGCCGCCAATCCGGAGGATTTCGTGCGAGAGATCGCGAGCGCCGCCGCAGCCGGAGCGGACGAGATCGCCCGCCGGCGCGCCTTCGCTCGCGAGAACACCTGGGACGCGCGGGCGGGCGAGCTCTCCCTCCGGCTCGCGGAGCTCTGGCCTCTCGTCTCCATCCTCGTCGTCACGCACAACGGCCTCGGCTGGACGCGTCTTTGCCTCGAGTCAATCGATCGGCGCACGGACTGGCCCCGGTTCGAGATCATCGTCGCGGACAACGCATCGACCGACGGCACGCGGGAGTGGCTGGGCGACGAGGAACGTCGCGGCTCCCTGCGCGCGTTCCTGCTGCCGGACAACCGCGGCTTCGCCGCCGGCGTCAACGCGGCGGCGGCGGCCTCGCGCGGCGAGTACCTCTGCCTGCTGAACAACGACACCGTGGTTACCCGCGGGTGGCTGTCGGCGCTCGTTCGGCACCTGGAGCGCGATTCCACGATCGGGATGATCGGGCCGTCCACCAACGAGATCGCCAACGAGGCGAAGGTCGAAGTCGGCTACCGCGAGCTTCGGCACCTGGATTCCTGGTCGCGGGGATTCACGCGCTCCCAGGCTGGTCTCGCCCTGCCCATTCCGATGCTCGCGATGTTCTGCGCTCTCACGCCCCGCGAAGTCTTCGAGCGCATCGGGCCTCTCGACGAGCGCTTCGAGATCGGGATGTTCGAGGACGACGACTACGCCCGCCGCCTGGCCGCGGAGGGGCTCCGGCTGGCGGTCGCGCGTGACTCTTTCGTGCACCACGCGGGGCGCGGCACCTTCCGGACGCTCACCGACGAGGAGTATCGGCGCATCTTCGAAGAGAACCGCCGGCGGTACGAAGAGAAGTGGGGAGCGTCTCCGCCTGCGGCGGACCGGGGCGAGAGGCCGGTCTCCTGGGACGAGATCGCGAAGCGGTCGGAGGAGCATGGCGCGGTCTTCGTCTTCCCGCCGTCGATCGGGTGGGACGTCGCGCTCGTCCAGCGCCCGCAGCATCTCGCGCGGGCTTTTGCGCGGCTGGGCTTCCCGGTCGTTTTCGAAGAGGACCCGCCTGCGGCGAGCGGGGAAACCTCCGGGCTCCGGCTGGAGGAGGAGAACCTCTGGATCGCGGCTACCGCCGCCGGCTCTTCCGGCCTGCCGAACCGCGTGGTCTGGTCGTTCGTCTACAACCTGCCGGAGAAGAGCGCGCTCGGCGGGGCGCGCGTGGTGTACGACGTCATCGATCATCCCGACGTCTTTCCCCATTCGCGCGGCCTTCTCCGTCGCAACCACGAGAGAGCCCTGCAGGAGGCCGGAGCCGTCTTCGCCGTCTCGCGGCCTCTTCTCGAAGAAGTCCGGACGCGGCGCGCCGACGCCGCGTACCTGCCCAACGGCGTCGAGTTTGCCCGCTTTGCCGCGGACCCCGACCCGTCGCTTCTCCCGGAAGAGATCGCCCGCGCCCGCGGCCGTCCCGCGGCCGGGTACGTCGGTGCTCTCGCGCGCTGGGTCGATTCGGACCTTCTCGCCGCGCTCGCCGAGCTGCGTCCCGACTGGAGCTTCTTCCTCGTCGGAGAGGCGTTGGACGGTTCGTTCGATCGGCTCGAGTCGGCGCGCCCGGCGAACCTGCACCTCCTCGGGCCTCGCCCCTACCGCGCGATCCCTTCGATCCTGACGGCGTTCGACGCAGGCTTGATCCCGTTCCGGCTCGGCACCGAAGGCTCGAACGCGTCGCCGATCAAGCTCTACGAATACCTCGCCGCCGGGCTCCCCGTGGTCGCGACGCCGATCCCGGAGTGCGAAGCGGTCCCGGAGGTCGAAGTCGCCTCTTCCGCGTCGGGCTTCTCCGACCTCCTCGACCGCGCGCGCGGCTCGCGCCGCTCCGAAGACTTTCGCCGGCGCGCCCGCGACCGCGCACGAGCGAACGACTGGAGCGAGCGGGCTCGCGCCGCGCTTGCAACGCTCGGAGTGCCGTCGCCGGTCGGGTAAAATCGCTCGATGCCTGCACACCGCCGGGACTCCTTCGATTGAGCGTACCGGAAGCGCTCGTCCGGCCGGGACCGGTTCCCCTCTACGATTCGGCGGCGTCCCGCTCGCGGGCGCTCGAAGAGGCCCGCGCGCTCTGGGCGTACCGGGGCCTGGTCCACGAGCTCGTCGTCCGCGACATCAAAGTCCGCTACAAGCGGTCGGTTCTCGGAATCGCGTGGACCATGCTCGCGCCGCTCCTGAACATGATCGCGCTCACTCTGGTGTTCTCGACGATCTTGAAGCAGCAGATCACGAACTACCCGGTCTTCTTCATGACCGGCGCAATTTTCTGGGCGTTTTTCTCGCAAACGACTTCCACGGCGGCTTCGCAGACCCAGGATTCGAACGAGATCGCCAAGCGGATCTACATACCGAGGTCGGTCTTTGTCGCTTCCGCGGTCGGAGTGGGGCTCGTCAACCTCCTTCTGTCGATCGTGCCCCTTCTGATCATCCTCATCGTGACGCGTTTTCCGATCTATTCGACCTGGGTTTTTCTTCCGGTGGCAGTCGTGATCGAGGCTCTCTTCGCCGCCGGAGTCGGCCTGTGGCTCTTCACGTTCGCTTCGCGATTCTCCGACGTGCGTGAGATGTACGTGGTGATCGTGCAGACCTGGTTCTTCCTGACGCCGATCGTTTACCACCCGGCCATCGTGCCGCCGAAGTTCCGGTTTGCCCTGTGGCTCAATCCCCTGTACTACCTCGTCCAGACGTTCCGCAAACCGGTCTACGACGGCGTGTTCCCATCCGCCGCGCTCGTGGGAGTGTCCGTCGCGATCTCGCTCGTCGTGTTCGTGACCGGCTGGATTTACTTCGCGAACCGCGCCGAGCGGTTCGCCTTTCACGGCTGATGACGGCGGCGGCGATCCTGTTCGACAAGGTCTCGGTGCGGTACCGCATCCCGAGGGAACGCATCGGGTCGCTCAAGGAATACGCGATTCGTCGCCTGAAGCGGCGGCTCCACTTCGACGAGTTCGAAGCGCTGCGGGACGTTTCCCTCGAAGTGCCGGGAGGCGAGACCGTCGGCGTGATCGGAAGGAACGGCGCCGGGAAGAGCACGCTCCTGCGCCTGATCGCGCGCGTGATGCCCCCGACCGCCGGACGCGTCGTGGTGTGGGGCCGGACCGCTCCGCTGCTCGAGTTGGGCCTCGGGTTTCACGGCGAGCTCACGGGGCGGGAAAACATCATGCTCCAAGGGGCGCTCCTCGGCTTCTCGCGCGCCGAAATGCGCCGCCGCACGCCGCGGATCGTCGAATGGGCGGAGCTCGAGGAGTTCATCGACGCGCCGGTCCGGACCTATTCGACCGGCATGGCGGCGCGGCTCGCCTTCTCGGTTGCGACCGACGTGGAACCGGACATCCTTCTCGTGGACGAAGCTCTGGCCGTCGGCGACGAGCGGTTCCAACTGAAATGCCACCGCCGGATGGAAGAGTTCCGGCAGGCGGGGAAGACCGTGTTTCTCGTGTCGCACGCGCTCGCCGCCGTGCGCGAGAACTGCCTCCGCACGATCTGGATCCACGAGGGGCGCCTGGTGCGCGATGGAGACTCCAATTCGGTGACCGACCTGTACCACCGGTGGTCGATCGGTGATCCCATCGCGCTGCCGCAGGCGCTTCGAACGTAATATCCGCCGATGAGCTCTCGCATCGGAGCGAGCCAACTCGTCGCCGGTTCGCCGCCGACAGTCACCGTCGTCATCCCGTGCTACAACCTCGGCGCCTATGTGAGCGAGGCCGTCCAGAGCGTCCTCGACCAGACATACTCGGACTTCGAGATTCTCCTGATCGACGACGGCTCGACGGATCCGGTCACGCGGCATCTCTTCGCCTCCTATCGGCGGCCGAGGACCCGCATTCTTCGAACGGAGAACCAGGGCCTCGCCCGGACCCGGAACCTGGGGATCCGGGAAGCGGCCGGACGTTATGTTTCCTTCCTGGACGCCGACAACCTTCTCGAGCCGGCGTTCCTCGAACGAACGGTGCCTCTCCTCGAAG
>DASWDK010000304.1:0-2565 GCA_036395335.1 Thermoanaerobaculia bacterium | reverse complement strand
CCGTCGGCCACCTGAGCGGCAATCGAGAGCACCTTGCGCAGAGGAATAGGACCGGAATAGAGCAGCTCGCGCAACGTCTTTCCATCCACCAGCTCCATGACGATGAAAGAGGTGGTGTCGGCCTGCCCGATCTCGTAGATCGTCACGATGTTGGGATGGTTCAAGGCGGAGGCCGAACGCGCTTCCCTCTCAAAGCGCTCCAAGCGGGCCGCGTCAGAAGCCAGCTCGGCCGGCAAGACTTTGACCGCGACCTCGCGTTGAAGCCGCGTGTCCCGGGCCCGGTAAACCTCCCCCATCCCGCCAGCGCCGAGCGAGCCCAGTAGCTCGTACTGGCCAAGCCGCGTACGCGCGGAAATGGTCATAGGATCGGCGGGGAATCCTATCGCCGAACGGTCCCGGAGTTCCTAAATGGTAATCGGAATGCCGGACCTGGCAACGCACTCGACGCGCTTCGGGTCGGTCGCGCGATCGAGCCGACAGTGACGCGCGCGTTCGGCTGCTCGATCGACCGAATCTGAGAGGCGGGCGCCAATCTACGCCGGCCGCCTCCGCTCGATCGGTTGCTCCTCCGGATCGAAGATCTCCTCGATCATCCGATCGAATAGACGCGCGATCTTGAACGCGAGCGGCAAGCTCGGGTCGTACTTTCCGGTCTCGAGCGCGTTAACCGTCTGACGCGACACGCCGAGCCGATCGGCGAGCTCCGCCTGCGACCATTCGCGCTCAGCGCGAAGCACGCGCAGTGTGTTCTTCATTCGTACCGTCGCGGACTCAAAATATCAAGCTCACTTGTCATCTGTCAGCTCCGGTTTTGCCCTTGACTTACGCTCGATTTACGCCTAGCGTCCCGCCATGGGCGCTCCCGGGACTCTTGCGCTCGAGCGGCTGCTCGCGGGAAACGGCTCTCACGAAAAGCCGGCGAGCCTCGCTCTCCTCTCCGGGCCGGGCGCGAAGCTGCACCTCGCCTCGGAGCTCCCGTCGCGGGAAACGCGGGCCGCGCCTCTGCCGGTCGGCATCGCTCCCTTCGATCGGCTCCTTTCGGGGGGATTGCCGCGCGGCCGGTTGACGGAGCTCGTGGGCCGCCGGTCGAGCGGACGCTTTTCCCTCGTGCTCGCGGCGCTCGCGTCGGTGACGTCCGCCGGCGAAGCGGCGGCATTCGTCGACCGGGGAAGTCACTTCGATCCTCAGACGGCGTGCGAAGCGGGCGTCGACCTCGAGCGGCTCCTCTGGGCGCGGCCGCAGCGCGTCAAGGAGGCCCTCGCCGCCGCGGAGATGCTCCTCTCGACCGGCTTCCCGCTCGTCGTCGTGGACCTGGGCCTGCCGCCGCTCCGCGGCGCGGCTCCCGAGGCGGCGTGGGTGCGTCTCGCGCGCGCGGCGGAGATCGAAGGCGCAGCGCTCCTTCTCGCGGCGCCGTATCGCGTGAGCGGGTTCGCGGCGGGCGCGGTCGTGCGGATGGACGAGGCGCGCTTCGTCTGGGTGGGAGGCGGCGCGTCTCCGAGGCTTCTCGTCGGCACGGGCTCGCGACTTTCTCTGGAGAGAGAAGTGCAGCGATCCGCGCGCGGCGTGGAGATGCTCTCGCTTTCTCTTCTCCCTTTTCCCGCGGCGCATCCCGAACGCCGCGAGGAATCTCTCCCCCCGCGCCGATCGCTTCGAGCATCCGCGTGACCCATGCCCTCTTGCCCGCGCGTTGCCTGCGTCGTCGTGCCGCTCTTTCCGCTCGCCGCGCGCTTGCGCAGCGAGCCGGAGCTCGCGGGCGAGGCCGTCGCGGTCTTCGAAGGCAACGGCAACGCGGCGCGCGTGGTGGCCGCGACCCGCCCGGCGCGGCGGGCCGGGATCCAGGCGGGTCAGACGCTGCCGCAGGCGCGGGCGCTTCTGCCCGACCTTCTGGCGCGCGGGCGTGATCGGGAGAGCGAGCGTGCGGCGCAGGAAGCGTTGACCGAAGTCGCCGACGGTTTCTCTCCACGAGTGGAGAGCGCGGAAGAAGGAGTTGTCTACTTCGACGCGGCGGGGATACCGGTGCCGTCCGGAGACGGCGACGCCGAATTGCGCCTCGGCCGCGCCGTCATCGTCGCGGTCGAAAAAGCGGGTCTGCCCGCGCGGTTCGGGATCGCCGCCTCGAAGCTCGCCGCGCGGGTCGCCGCGGGACTCCCCGAATCGCCGACGGTCGTGCCCGAAGGAGAGGAGGCGCGCTTTCTCGCGCCGCTGCCCCTCGCGAAGCTCGCTCCGGAGATGGAGCTCGCCGAGACCCTCGAGCGGTGGGGGATTCGATCGATCGGCGAGCTCGCGAAGCTGCCCGAGGGAGAGGTCGCGAGTCGCCTGGGGGAGCTCGGGCGCGAGCTCCATGCGACCGCGCGCGGAATCGATCCGCACCCGCTCGAGCCGCGTCTTCCCTCGCCGTGCCTCTCGGAGGGAATGGAGCTCGAGTGGCCGCTCGTCTCGCTGGAGCCGTTCCTCTTTGTCGGCAACGCGGCGTTGGAAAGGCTCGTCCGGCGGCTCGAGGCGCAGGCGCTTGCGTGCCGGCGTCTCGAGATCGGGCTCAAGCTCGACCCCGAAGGCTACGACGCG
>DASWDK010000303.1:0-2109 GCA_036395335.1 Thermoanaerobaculia bacterium | reverse complement strand
CCCTCGAGGGACCTGGCCGGGCGGATCTTCGGCGAGCTCCTGCGGCGCTTCGAGGCGGTCAAGCAGCTGCTTTCGCTCCTGCTCGTTCTCGCCGTCTTCGTCGAGCTCGAATCGACGCGGCAGCTGGAAGGTCGCCGGTTCGTCGAGGGTGCGGCGATCTTCGGGGCGGTGGCGACGAACGTCTATCTCGCCATGGTGGTTCGCCCGCGCCTCGCCTACTTCCGGATGAAGGTCGGCTCCTTCGACGAGGTGCCGCCGGAGAACCCGTGGCGCGGCCGTTTCGATCGCCTGCACCGGCGCTCGGTCCGGGTCCTCGTTCTGGGTTGGATCGCGGCGGCGGTCGCTCTCACCGCGCACGCATGATCGATCTGCGGAGCGACACCGTGACGCGGCCTTCGGTGGCGATGCGTCGCGCGATGGCGGAAGCGGCGGTCGGCGACGACGTGTTCGAGGAAGACCCGACCGTCCGCGACCTCGAGGAGAGGGTGGCGGATCTGCTCGGATTTCCCGCGGCGCTCTTCACGCCGAGCGGCACGATGGCCAATCAGATCGCCATGCGCATCCTCGCGCCGCCGGCGACGGAAGTTCTGATGGAGGAGCGCTCGCACCCGTTCCATTTCGAGATGGCCGGCATGGCGGCTCTCTCCGGGCTTCTGCCGCGGCCGATTGCATCGCCGAACGGGATCCTTCGGGCCGAGGCGGTTCTCGCCGCCGTTCAGCCCGATGTCTCGTACAAGCCGAGGAGCTCTCTCTTGGTCGTCGAGAACACCCACAACCTCTGGGGCGGGAAGGTCTACCGCCGCAGCGACGTCGAACCGCTGCTCGACGCGGCGCAACGGGCACGGCTCGCCGTGCACTTAGACGGCGCGCGCCTCTGGAATGCCGCGGTCGCGGCGGGAGAGAGTGAACGCGAGCTCGCCCGCGGGTTCGACTCGGTGACCGTGACGTTTTCCAAGGGGCTGGGCGCGCCGGTCGGATCGGCGATCGTGGGATCGAAGTCGTTCGCGAAAGAGGCGCGTCGGATCCGCAAGCTCTTCGGCGGCGGAATGCGTCAGGTCGGGATCCTGGCGGCAGCGGCGATCCTCGCGCTCGACAATCGTTCCCGTCTCGCGGAAGACCACGCCCGCGCGAGAAGGCTCGCCCGCGCGATCGGAGAGCTTCCCGGCCTGCGCTTCGATCCTTCCTCCGTCGAAACGAACATCGTCCTCTTCGAAGTCACCGACGCCGCCCGGTTCCTTGCGAGGTTGAAAGAGCACGGCGTCCTCGCCGCGGGCGTATCGCCGACGGCGGTGCGGCTCGTCACGCATCTGGACATCGGCGAGGCCGACGTGGATCGGGCGATTGACGCGCTCGAGCGAACTGCGGGAAGCTAACCCGCGACGCGCGCGATCAGGTCGATTTCGAGCGCCGCGCCCGCCGGCAACGCCGCGACGATCACGGTCGAACGCGCGGGCCGATGGTTCCCGAACCTTCGTGCATAGACCGAGTTCAGCGGAGCGAAGTCCTCGGCGCGCGTCAAGAAGACGGTCGTCTTCACGACCTGACCGAAGCCGATCTCGGCCTCCTCGAGGATCGCCTCGAGGTTGTCGAAGACGCGCTCGGCGGCCTTCTCCAGTCCACCTTCGACGAGCTTCCCGCTCGCCGGGTCGAGCGGCACTTGTCCCGAAGCGAAGAGGAACCCGCCTTCGATCACCGCCTGCGAATAGGGGCCGATCGCCTTCGGCGCTCCGTCCGTCGTCAAGAATCTCACGCGGGAGCTCGCGAGCCGCCACCGTCCGGCTCCAGCACGGCGATGTAGGGAAGGTTGCGGAACGCTTCGGCGTGATCCAGACCGTAGCCCACGACGAAGACGTCTTCGATCGAGAAGCCCAGGTAGTCGATCGGGACGTCGTCATTTCCCGGAATCTGCTTCTGGAGGAGCGCGCAGATCTTGACGGACTTGGGATGCCGCGTGCCCAGGATCTCGATGATCTTCTGGAGAGTCCGGCCGGTGTCCACGATGTCTTCGACGATGATCACTTCTTTGCCGGCGACGTCGGTCGTGAGATCGCGCACCAGTCGCACGTTGCCGGAGGATTTCGTCCCGGATCCGTACGAGGAGACCTGGAG
>DASWDK010000302.1:0-2189 GCA_036395335.1 Thermoanaerobaculia bacterium | reverse complement strand
TGGGTGAGCACGGTCGAGCCGCCGGCGAGAAGCTCTGCTCCGTGACGGCCGAGTCGCTGCGAGGATTCGAGCGCTTCGGCGGCGACGGCGTCCGCTTCGGCGAGCAATGCCGTCTCGATCCGCTCCGGCGGCTCTTCCTCGACTTCCCGAAAGCGGCGCTCCATCCGATCGAGCGCCGCGAAGAGGTTGACCGCGGTCGGCCGTGTCGCCGCGAGCACGTTGCTCGCCGTATCGAAACGCTCCTGCACCGTCGTCGTCCGGCCGCTCCTCATCGAGAAAGCCGCTCCATAGGCCGCCGCCACTCCGATCGACGGGGCTCCGCGCACGGCCATCTCCCGGATCGCGAGGGCGACCTCCGACGTCTTCTCGAGCGTCAACCAGACTTCGTTCGCGGGAAGAAGTCGCTGGTCGAGGAGGCGGAGCAGCGGACCTTCGCGGTAGACCGGGAGGAGGAGCTCCGTCAACGAGACTCCGAGACGACCAGCCCGACGCCGCCCGCCCGCGGGTCGGCCACCGCGGTCAGCGTGCCGTCGGGTCCGCGCGCAATCGCGTGGACGCGGCCGATCGGATCGTTCTCGGGCTCTCGTTCTTCGACGGTGTGCCCGATCCGGCGCAGGGCTTCGACCCAGCCGGAGTCGAAGCGGCTGCGCTCGATCTGGATCTTGTCGGGAAAGTCCTGCTGGTGAAAGCGGGGCGCGGCGACCGCCGCCTCCAGCGTCTCGCTGCGCAGGAGGACGCCGAGAAGGACCTGGAAATTCGTGGTCGGAATCGTCGATCCGCCCGGCGTGCCCCAGACGAAGGCGTTGCGGTTTCCGAGAATCGCGATTGAAGGACACATCGCCGACAGCATCCGCTTTCCCGCCGCCACCGCGTTGACCTCGCCCTGGATCAGGCCATATTTGTTCGGCTTCCCCGGCGCGGTTGCGAAGTCGTCCATCTCGTTGTTCAGCAGGAACCCGAGCCCCGGCGCCACGTGCGCGTTTCCGAACGCGTCGTTCAACGTCGTGGTTACCGCGACCGCTCCGCCTGCCGCGTCGACCACCGAGAAGTGCGTCGTGGACGCCCGCTCCACCTCGAAGCTCCCGAGAGCGTCGGAAGGCGTGGCGCGACGTGGGTTGATCGTCGCCGCGATTCGCTTCAAGCGCGCCGGGTCGGTGAAATACGCTTCCCGCACGCCGGGGAAGGACGGATCCCCGAGAAACCGGTTGCGGTCCCGAAACGCCCTCTTTTCGATTTCCGCGAGCAGGTGGGCCGACCCGGGATCGCGCCCCTTGAATTTCTCGAGCCCGAGGTAGCTCGTGAGGAGCGCCATTTCCGCGAGCACGGGACCGGACGCCGGCGCCGGCATCGTCAGGATCTCCGCTGCCCCGAAGCGGAACTTGAGCGCGCGACGAATCTTCGCCGAGTAGATCGCGAGATCGCCTCGGGTGATGAGTCCTCCCACCCGCTTTTGCCCTTCCTCGATCATTCGCGCGATCCGCCCTCGATAGAAGCCGTCGCTGCCGCGGTCTCGGATCGCCTCGAGAGTGCGCGCGAGCGCGGGCTGGCGGAAGAGCGTCCCCGGCACCGGCGGCTCCCCTTTGGGAAGGAAGATTGCGGCGGTCTCGCGATCCGAAGCCAAGCGCTTCCGGTACTTCGGAGCCGCGATCGACTGGGAGATCGTCTCGGTCACCACGAATCCATCGCGCGCGAGGCGAACCGCCGGAGCCAGGACCGTTTTCCAGGGAAGGCGGCCAGCCAGGCGATGGGCGCGCCACAGCCCGTCGACCGAACCCGGTACGCCGGACGCGAACGGCCCCTCGGTCGACGAAGGCGGCTCGCCGGTCCGGTCCGGCTTGATGAAGAGGTCTCGCCGCGCGGTCCTGGGCGCGATTTCGCGGAAATCGACGGCGAGCGTCTTGCCCTTGACATCGCGCGAGATCCAGAAACCGCCGCCTCCGATGTTGCCGGCTTCGGGCCACGTCACCGCGAGCGCGAAGGCGACCGCAACAGCTGCGTCGCCCGCGTTGCCCCCCTTCTTCAGGATCTCGATCCCCGCTTTCGCCGCGTTCTCCTCGGCGGCGGCGACCGCTCCCCCCTTGCCGCGAGCGACCTGCGACCAGGCGCCGCCGGCAGGCATCGACAGGAGGACGAGGATCAGAACCGCTGCGGCTCGGCGCATCCAGGAATTCTATCGGCGTTCCTGGCTC
>DASWDK010000301.1:0-2597 GCA_036395335.1 Thermoanaerobaculia bacterium | reverse complement strand
AAAGTCGGCCGCGCACCGAAGGCGGAACGGACAGCCGAGAAAACCGCGGAGAAGTCGACGAGCCGAGAACCCGCGTCGGCGCCTAGGGAAGAGCGGAAGCCTTCCACTTCCGCAGGGGCCCGAAGTTGGAGCCCTCCGTTGCCTATCAGGCCCCGCCCTCAAAGGGCATGGTCTGGGTCAACCTCGACACGAAGATCTACCACCGCGAAGGGGACCGCTGGTACGGGCGCACGGTTCATGGCCGGTACATGACCGAAGCGGAGGCGGTTCGCCAGGGGAACCGCGTCTCGCACCAGAAGGGCGAGCCGGAAAAGCCGTAGATCTCGAAGGCCCGCGTTGGCGCGGGCCTTCCTCATCGGACACGCAGCACTTTCACGGGCTCGATCTCGACCTCGTCGCCGAAGCCGGAGCGCGGGTCGTGTCGCATTCCTCCCGACAGGTATTTGCGGAGCCCGGAACGGAACTCCCTCCACTCGCCGTCGAAGACGGCCACTGTCTCGGAAACGTCGGCGACGTTGTCCCGCTCGAGGCTCTTCAGCTGATCGCGCGTCAAGGGCGGCGAGGAGATCCAACCACGCCGCGCGAGCAACTCGAAGAAGCGTGCCAGGAGGCTTCCCCACCACACGGGGAGGTGAACGAGCGGCTTCCGGCGCTTCCCGAGCACCGTGGCGATCTCGCGGTAGATTTCGTTCAGCGTCAGGATGTCGGGTCCCCCGACCTCGAACGCTTTTCCGACCGTCTCGGACTTTTCGAGCGCGTCGCCGAAGACGCGGGCGACGTCATAGACAGAAACCGGCTGGAAACGGGTCTCCCCGTGGCCAATCACCGGGATGAAGAGCGGATTCTTCTCCACGATCGGCGCGAGCAGCGACACGAAGCCGTCGCCCGGCCCGAAGATGATCGAGGGCCGGAAGATCGTCCAGTCGAGCGGGGACTCCCGGACCGCGAGCTCCCCCGCTGCTTTGGAACGGCTGTACTCCGACGGGGAATCGGCGGACGTCCCCATCGCGCTCATGTGGAGGAGGCGGCGGACTCCCGCATCGCGAGCCGCGGTCACGACGTTCTCGACGGCGATCCGGTGCATCCGGTCGAACGTCTGCTCCCCCTTTTCGTGGATGATCCCTACGAGATGAATCACCGCGTCGCGGCCCGCGATCGCCGGCGCGAGTGAGGCCGGATGGAGGACGTCTCCGCGCATCTTGTCGACCGGGCGGTTGTACCGGTTGCGGGCGCGATCGGGGTGGCGGGCGAGCACGGCCACCGAGTGGCCACGCCGCAAGAGCGCGTTGACCAGGTGGGTGCCGACGAACCCGGTGCCGCCGGTGACGAGAACTCTCAACTTCCCTCGCTTTTCGGCGCGGAAGGATACCCGAAGAGGTCGCTCGCGATCGTCTCGCCGCGCGAGAGTTTGTCGCGCGCGGCTCTTCTCGCCTCCCCCAGCCTCGCCAGGTCGCGAACGGGATGGGCGACCCGCATCGCGGCGATGCCGGACTGGCGTGTCCCCAGAAGATCTCCCGGCCCGCGGGTCTCGAGGTCCTTCTCCGCGATCACGAAGCCGTCGCTCGTCTTCTCGAGGACTTCCAGACGCTGCCGTGCTTCCTCTCCCGCGTGACGGCCGACGACGAGCGCGCACCAGGAGCGTCGGGAGCTGCGCCCGACGCGGCCGCGGAGCTGGTGGAGCTGCGCGAGGCCGAAGCTCTCCGCGTTCTCGACCACCATGAAGGTCGCCTCGGGAACGTCGACGCCGACCTCGACGACGGTCGTCGAGACGAGGATCCCGACCCGCCCGGCCGCGAAGTCGCGGAGAACTTGATCGCGCGCGGGCGGTGGAAGCCGGCCGTGGAGGACGCCGACGCGGACGCCCGGCGCCAGCGCGGCGACTCGCGCCGCGGTCTCGCTCGTCGCGGCGACGTCCCGCTCTCCCTCGTCGATCGCCGGCACCACCACGTAGACCCGCTCGCCGGCGGCGACCCGCTCCGCCGCGAACCGGTAGATCCGCTCACGGGCACCCTCGTCTCGGACTCCGGTCGAGACCGGCGAACGGCCGGGAGGTTTCTCGTCGAGGACGGAAACGTCGAGCTCGCCGTAGATCGCCCAGGCGAGAGAGCGCGGGATCGGAGTGGCGGTCATCACGAGGACGTGCGGCGAGGCGCCTTTTCGGAACAGCCGCGCGCGGTGAGCGACGCCGAAGCGGTGCTGCTCGTCGACCACGACGAGCGCGAGCTTCCGGAACCGCACGGGCGACTCGACCAAGGCGTGCGTTCCGACAAGCACGTCGATCTCCCCCGCGGAGAGCCCGGCCAGGAGCGAACGGCGGGCGGCACCGCGCACGCGACCGGTCAGGAGCGCGAGCCGGACGCCGGCGCCGGAGAGGAGCCGCGCGAGCGTGTGCGCATGCTGTTCCGCGAGAACTTCCGTCGGGGCCATGAGCGCGCCCTGCGTCCGGTTGCGCGCCGCGAGAAGGAGAGCGAGAGCGGCGACGACGGTTTTCCCGCTGCCGACGTCCCCCTGGAGCAGCCTCGCCATCGCCCGCCCGGACCCGAGGTCTTCGGCGATCTCGCGCACGGCCCTCTTCTGCGCCGCCGTCAGCGGGAAGG
>DASWDK010000300.1:0-3067 GCA_036395335.1 Thermoanaerobaculia bacterium | reverse complement strand
CGCTTCAAATCCGACAGCTCGACTCCCACGAGGTTCGCGCTCACGCGCTCTCCTGCGCGCGCCTCTGCGGTCTCTCTCCCGTGCACTTCGATCCGGCGCACGCGCACGTTTCGCCGCCTTGGAAGCAGCTCGACCTTCTGTTCGCGAGAGATCGTTCCGGACACGAGGCTGCCCGTGACGACCGGCCCGAACCCCGCGATCGAGAACGCGCGGTCGATCGGGAGCCGAATCCCTCGCGACTCCCGCTCGGTGTCGGCGTCGCGGACGGCGAGCCGGACGATCGCGCGCTTCAGCTCCTCGACCCCCTCGCCGGTGCGCGCGGAGACCGGGACGATCTCGGCAGCGGCGAGATCGGACCCGTGCGTCATCTCGCGGACGTCCGACGCCGTGATCTCGACGAGCTCGGGCGCGACGCGGTCCGTTTTCGTCACGGCGACGACCCCCCGGCGGATCCCCAGCATTCGAACGATCTCGAAGTGCTCGCGCGTCTGGGGCATGATCGACTCGTCGGCGGCGACGACGAGAAGCACCGCGTCGATCCCGCCCGCTCCCGCGAGCATGTTCCGGACGAAACGCTCGTGCCCGGGAACGTCGACGAAGGAGACCCGGACGCCTTCCCACTCGGCGTGGGCGAACCCGAGGTCGATCGTGATCCCGCGCCGTTTCTCCTCGGGCAATCGGTCCGTGTCGATGCCGGTCAACGCACGAACCAGGGCGGTCTTCCCGTGATCGATGTGACCGGCGGTTCCGACGAGGAAGCGATCCACGCCGGAAGGCTACAGCGATGGTAGCCTTTTCCGCATGCGCGCCGCGATCGAGAGCGACATGAAGCAGGCGCTCAAAGCGGGCGAGAAGCGACGGGTGGCGACTCTGCGGCTGCTGCTCTCGGCCTTCCAGAACGAGAGGATCCACGCGGGGCGCGAGCTGACCGACGAAGAAGCCGAAGCGGTCATCCGGCGCGCCGTCAGAGAGCGCCGCGAGGCGATCGAGCAATATTCCCGCGGCAACCGCGAAGATCTCGCGCGCGGCGAGAGCGAGGAGCTCGCGATTCTCGAGGCATACCTTCCCGCGAGCCTGACGGAAGAAGAAGTCGAGTCGGCGATCCTCGAGATCATCCGAGAGAAGGGGTACTCCACCGCGCGCGAAACCGGGCTCGTGATGAAGGAGCTCATGGCTCGCCATCGCGGACGCGTGGACGGCAAGCGCGCACAGGAGATCGCGCGCCGGCTGCTCCAGTGAGCGCGCATTCGGAGGATTCGCCGGAGCGCCCCGGGGTCAACGAGGTCGAGATCAAGCTGCCCGTCGCCGATCTGGCGAGAGTCCGGGAGAAGCTTCGCGCGAGCGGAGCCCGGCTCGTCTCACCCCTCCACTTCGAATCGAACGATCTCTACGACGACGACGAGGGAACGCTCGCGAAGGCCGGCTGCGTGCTGAGGATCCGCAGGACCAGCGCCGACGGCGGTGCGGTCTTGACGTTCAAGGGTCCGGCGCGTTTCCATGCGGGAACGAAGACCCGGGAAGAGCGCGAGACGGAGATATCCAATCCGTCCGAGCTCGAGCGCATCCTGGAGGCTCTCGGGCGGAGGCCGCGCTTCCGCTACGAGAAGCGGCGGGAAGAGTGGTCGCTCGACGAATGCGTGATCGCGCTCGACGAGACCCCGATCGGATCGTTCGTCGAGGTCGAGGGCGATCCGGCCGCCATCTGCCGCGTGGTCCACGAGCTCGCCTTCGACGCGTCGGAATCCTTGCCGTACTCCTATCCCGAGCTTTACGCCCGTCGGCGGCGGGAGGACGGCTCGCTCCCGCCCGACATGGTCTTTGCGAGCAACGCCGGCCTTCCCGGAACGAGCCGTTGAAAGCGATGCTCCTCGCGGCCGGCCGCGGAACGCGGTTCCAGCCGGTCACGGAAGCCATCCCCAAGGCGCTCTTCCCGTTCCTAAACGTCCCGCTTCTGCGAACGCACCTCGCCCGGCTCGGCAGGGCGGGAGTGTCGGAGGTCGGCATCAACGTCCATCACCTGCCGGAGGCGATGCGCGAGAGCATTCGAGCTCTCCCGCCCGGCTCTCCGAAAACCCGGCTTTTCCACGAGCCCGAAATCCTCGGGACCGCCGGCGCGCTTCGAAACGCGGCGGACTTCCTATCCGGAGAGGATTTCCTGCTCGTCAACGTCGACGCCGCTATCGAGCCGGACTTCCCGGCTCTCCTGTCGCGCCATCGTCAGACCGGGCGCGCCGTCACTCTCTTGGTCACGGAAAACAACGAGCCGGCGCGATTCACCCCGCTCGCGGCGGAGGGAGATCGCATCGTGTCGTTCGGAAAAGGCTCCTCCTGGCCTCTCGTCTACACCGGTGTCTGCGCTCTCTCGCCTCGCGTTCTTTCCCGGATTCCGACCGGAGAAAGGTCGCTCGTCGCCGACCTCTGGCAGCCCCTCCGCGAGGCCGGAGAAGAGATCGGATGGCTCCTGCACGACGGACCCTTCTCCGACCTCGGCACCCCGCGAGACTTTCTTCGCGCGACACGCCAGGCGCTCACCCGCGGCGGACCGTTTCCGCCGGAGAGCGGCACGTTCGATGCGCCGACGCGCATTCTTTCCAGGATCCCTCTCCGGGGGTTCGACGGCGTTTCGACGGTCGTTGGCCGTGCCTCAATCGGAAAGGGCGCGCGGTTGATCGAGAGCGTCGTCTGGGACGGCGTCGAGATCGGCGCCGGCGTTGATCTCAAGGACTGCGTCGCTGCCGGTGGGCGAGTGCCTCCGGGCGCGGCCTACCGCGACGCCGTCCTATGGGCTGCGCCGAAGGAAACGGTGACGGCTTATCCGCTGTCGGCAGGCGCCTGAGCTTCTCACCTCCTCCAGCTCTTCTCGCCGCGGACGTAGTAAAGGGTGTGGATCTTCGCGGTTCTTCCAAAGACCCGAACGACCGCCATGCGGTCGCGGCCATCCCAGAGATAGATCGAGCCCGGCGTGCTTTCGCCGACGGGGGAGAAGGAGCAGAGATCGGAGTTGTTGAAGCGAATCGGATCGTCCAGGCGATCGAGCTTGCGGTCGGGAGTGGTCGGATCGGGAACC
>DASWDK010000299.1:0-4542 GCA_036395335.1 Thermoanaerobaculia bacterium | reverse complement strand
TTTGGCGGGGCCGACGGGACTCGAACCCGCGACCTCCGGCGTGACAGGCCGGCGTTCTAAACCAACTGAACTACGACCCCGCGGAACGGCGCATGATACGCGCCGCGACAACGGATCACAAGGGAGCCGGAGACGAAGATGGTGGGGGGTGCAGGTTTCGAACCTGCGACTTCCTGCGTGTAAAGCAGGCGCTCTACCGCTGAGCTAACCCCCCGCGAAAACCGCTCAGACCCTCACGCGCGAGTAGTTGTCGATTTGCTCGATCGGCATCGGACGCGCCAAAAGGAACCCCTGTCCGTATTGGACGTCGAGAGCCTGGAGGACCTTCAGCTCCTCCGGCGTTTCGATTCCCTCCGCGATCACCCGCGTCTTCATCTTCCGCGCGAAGCTCATCAAGGCTTCGAGCAGGTCCTGCTTGACCTTGCGCCGGTCGATGTCGCGCACGAAGACGTTGTCGATCTTCAGGTAGTCGGGCTCGATCTCGGCGAGCGAGGAAAGGCTGCTGTAGCCGGTCCCGACGTCGTCGACGGCGATGCCGAAGCCCTGCTCCCGGAAGCGCGAGAGGACCTCGCGGAACAGGGTCTCGTACACGACGTACGTCCGCTCCGTGATCTCGAGAACGACGTTCTCCGGCTTCAGCCCATGCGCAAGCACCCGTTCGCAGAACCGCGGACCCAGGAACTCGGGGTCGGACGCGGCGGCCGGAGAGAGGTTCATGAAGAGCTTTCTTCCGTCGCGTCCGTGGGCAGCGGCCTCGATCGAGATCTCCCGGCAGACGCGTTCGAGCGGCGCGAGCAGCTCGGTGCGCTCGGCGAGGGAGAACAGAGTCTCCCCGGCTTCGAACTCGCTCCCCTTCGGACCGCGGGAGAGCGCTTCCATGCCGATCATCTCTCCCGTCACGAGGTCGAAGACCGGCTGGAAGAGCGATTGCATGTCGCGGCGATTGATCGCCTCCTGGAGAAGCCTTCCCCCGCGGATCTCCGCGCGGACGGTTTGGCGCGTCACGCGGTCGCGCGCCTCCTGGATTCCGCGATAGACGAGCCGTTCCGGTCGCCGCCGCAGATCGAAGAGAACGCGCGCGGAGCCCACGAACGAACGGAAGCGGCCGGGCAGGTCGGCCCGCTCGGCGAGATATCCGCGAATCAGCTGATCGAGCTCGCCCGCCTTCTGCTCCAGCGCTCCCAGCGCGTGCGGCACGTCGGAGTCGGGCGCGAGCACGAGCAGGACCTCATCCGACGAAACGTGCGGCAGGCAGAACGTCCCCGAAGGCAGGATCCCGTCCGTCTGGAATGCTTTCAGGCGCCGGACGAAGTCGAGCATGAGGTCGTCGTAGGCCTGCCAGCCCCAGACTTCCTCCACCCGTCCTTCGGAACCCGGGCAGAAAGAGAGAATCGAAAGCGAGCCGTTCTCCCGCAACTGGAGGGCGAGGTCGTCCATGACGGCCGCGACCGTGGCGAGTCCCGTATCCCGGTCGTAGAGCCGGGTCCTCTCCTTCTGCCACTTCCCGCGGATCGCAACGAGCTCGCTCGCATCGCCCTTCTTCATGCTGGACTCGTTTCGCTCTCCATCCCGCTCAAGGATAGCAACCGCGCCCAGCCGGGCTTCAGACCGCCCCGGCGCGCAGGCGCGTGACCGCCTCGTCGGTACCGAGCACGATCAGGACGTCGCCGTGCTGCAGCCGGTCGGCAGGACCCGGAACGAAGCGGCGTTCGAGACCCTCCTTCGTGAGCCGTTTGACCGCCAGGACCGAGACGCCGTAGCGCGTCCGCAGGCCGGAATCCGCGACCGTCCGACCTTCGATCGCCGGCGGTACGTCCAGCTGGACCAGGCGGTGCTTCTCGGGCAGCTCGAAGTAGTCCATCTCGGTGCCGCCCTCCCGGAACATCTGGACGCGCGCGACGAGCCGGTTGTGCCGGAGAACCTCCCGGTCGAAGGCGCCCAAGAGGTCGCGCCGGGTCACGATCCCCAGGAAACGCCGCTCCTCGGCCGAATCGACGACCGGCAGCTGCCCGAGATCCCGGAACCAGAGCTTCTCGTTGACGCTCGTCAACGGCTCGGAAGGGGTCACGAACGGGATCTGCGAGACGAGATCCTCCGCGATCACGAGACTCGAGATGTCGCGCTCCGGAAGCGATTCCTTGATGTCGTGCAGATCGACGACGCCCAAGAGCCGGCCTTGCTCGTCGCCGACGTAGAGGTAGAGGCTGCGCGAGTGAAGGAAGGCGTTGACGATCTCGGCGAGCGGCATGTCGCGCGGAACCAGCTTGACGTCTTCGCGCATGACGTCGGAGACCTTCAGAGACGAGAGAGCAGTCGCCTCCGGCGTCTTCTCCCAAACGATTCCGGCGGAGCGCAGGTTCTCGATGTAGAGCGACTCCTTCTGCAGCGCCCTGGCCGAGAGGACGGCGAGCACCGAAACCACCATCATCGGGAGCAGGACCGCGGTGTTCTGGGTCAATTCGAAGATCATGATGATCGCCAGCAGCGGTGCGCGCGTCACGCCTGCGAGGAGGCCGCCCATTCCCAAGAGCGCGTAGCCCCCCACGGGCGACTCGATCCACGGGAAACCGAGCTGCGCCAGCTTCGCGATCATTCCGCCGAGCGAAGCTCCGACCATCAGCGCCGGAGTGAACACGCCGCCGACGCCGCCGGATCCGATGGTTGCCGACGTGGCGACGATTTTCCCGGCGAAGAGCTCCGCGAGAACGGGCAACGACGGGTTCCCCCGGAGGATCCGATCCGTTCCGCCGAAGCCATTTCCCCACACCTCGGGTCGCACGATGCCGATCAGACCGACGATCGCCCCGCCGATCGCCATCGAGACCGGAAGAGAGAGCTTGAGCGACGTGAAGAGCTTCTTCGCGGCGCGCAGCGAGCGAACGAAGAACGCCGAGGCGATCCCCGAGGTCAGGCCGATCGCCGCGAAGGGCAGGAACTCCAGGATCGACTCCAACCGGAACGGGGCGACCTGATAGACCGGCTCGTCGCCCAGGAGAAACCGCACGAGCACCGTCGAGATCACAGCGGAGACCACGGCGGGGCCGAAGAGCGCCATCGAGAAGGAGCCGACGACGACCTCGAGAACGAAGAGCGTCGCCGCGATCGGAGTGTTGTAAGCGCCCGCGACGCCCGCGGCCATTCCGCAGGCGGCGAGGATGCGCGCCCGCTCGGGAGACACCTTCACGATCCGGGACAGCGCCGAAGCGAAGGCGGCGCCCATCTGGATGATCGACCCCTCGCGGCCTTCGGAGCCTCCGGTCGAGATGACGGCGAGCGAGGCGGCGGCGCGCCCGATGGTCGGGCGCAGCCGCACGGCGCGGCGGCCGAGATGGACCACTTCGATCATCTGGGAGATCCCGTGCGAGCCGGCGGTCGCGGCGAGAAGGCGAAGGATCGAGCCGCCGACGAAGGCGCCCGCGGCCGGCAGAAAGATGCGGAGAAGCGGCGGGAGCGATTCACCTCCGGCGACGATGTCCTCGGCGTCGAAGAGAAGCTTCGTCAGCCGAACCGAGAGGGCGCGGAACCCGATCGCCCCGAAGGCGCCGGCGACGCCCACGGCCGCCGCGAGCAGAAGGAACTGGGTGTTGGGATCTCTCCAGAAGAAGCGCCCGAAGACCGAAGGGCGGGTCGGCGCGGGGGCCTCCGGAGAGCTCATTCCGGGGGCCTCGGCTGAGCTCATTCCTCTCTTTGGGCTTCCGGGGTCTCGGATTCCTCGTCCGACTCGCCGAAGAAAAAGCTGTGGGCGCACAATTCGCCGCAGAACAGGCAGCCGCCCCGCCGCACGGCGCACTTATCGCAGACCGTGCGATGACAAAGGGGACAGCGACTGAGGCTGTAGGAGAACGCCTCGCCGCAAACCTGGCAGCCGTCGAAGGGGCCGGGCATGCGACGAGTATACGGTCGCCCGGAGCGTGCGACGACCGCCGCGATTCACCACATCGCTGTGGTAGCATCCGCGGTCCTTCCGCCGCGGCGGTGTAGCTCAGTTGGTTAGAGCAAGCGGCTCATATCCGCTGTGTCCGGGGTTCAAGTCCCTGCACCGCCACCAGATTCCAAGAAAGAAGCCCGTCGATCGAGTGTGCCCTCTCGTGAATATGGCACGGTTCCGGGGCGCCAGATGCCCGCGGATCCAAGTTCCCAAGGGAGGGCGCTCAGGTCTCTCGGGTGAGAGCGCTTGATGACCTCGAAGCTAGAACGCCGCGGTGTCCGCGACGCTGGCGAGCTGTCCCTGCGGGTTGAAGTAGGTCTTCACCGCTCCCGTCTGCGTGTCCGTCACCGTGATCGTGTACTCGACGTCGGATAGCGCGCCGTAGAAGACCCAGAGGTGCCCGTTGAACCCTCGCCCGTCCACGACTTTGAGGACCAGCTCGATGTTGTTGCCGCTGAAAAACCAGAAATAACCGGTATCCGAGGTCAGCGGGACGGCCTGACCAACCCCGCTCGTCCCGATATTGACTGCGCGCCAGCTCACCTGGACCCGGAACCGACTCCCGTTCAGACACAAAGAGGTCGGGTCCGAGCTACAGACGGCCACCCGAGTCG
>DASWDK010000298.1:0-3266 GCA_036395335.1 Thermoanaerobaculia bacterium | reverse complement strand
GAACCGGACGCGCGGACCGGTCGAATTCTGCAAGGCGCCGGCATGCTAGCTTACGAAGCAGCGCTCGACAACCGCGATGCAAGAGATCGAAAAGACCGAGCCGGTATCGATGCGGCTGCGCGCGGACGCGGTGCTGCTCTTGGTCACGGTCGTTTGGGGCTCGTCGTTCATCGTCGTCAAGAACGTCGTGCAGGGCTCGCCGCCGCTCGCGTTCCTGTTCTTCCGTTTCCTGCTCGCAGCGGTCGTCTCCGGGCTGCTGGTCTTCGGCCGGCGCCGCACTCCCGGGCTCCTCCGCGACGGCGCAGTCATCGGCGCCTTCCTGGCGGGAGGTATGACTCTTCAGGTGCTCGGTCAGGTCGAGACCACGGCCTCGAAGGCCGCGTTTCTGACGGGACTTTCGGTGGTGATGACGCCGTTTGCCGCCTTCGCGAGGACCCGCACCCTTCCGTCTCTCGAGAACGGCGTCGGGATCGTTCTCGCCGGTCTCGGCTTTTTCCTGCTGACCTTTCCCGCAGAGGGGGGCCCGATCAACCGCGGCGACCTGGCGATCTTCGGCTGCGCGATTCTGTTCGCCTTCTACATCGTCGAGATGGCGGTGCGCACTTCCGCGCACGACCCGTTCTGGCTGACCGTGGTGCAGCTCTCCGTGGTGGCCGCGACGGCGGCGGTTCTGGCTGCCGGCGCGCGCGTCGCCGGAGCGCCGCTCGAGCTGCGGCCGATCGTTTGGCACGGAGGCTTTCTGCGCGCGGTGCTCTACCTGGGGACGATCGGAACGGTGGGGACCTTCCTCTCGCAGACCTGGGCGCAGCGCCACATGTCGGCCACCCACGCGGCGATCATCTTCGCGCTCGAGCCGGTCTGGGCGGCCCTTCTCGCGGCGTGGCTGCTCCATGAACGGCTCGGATCGCGAGCGGGCTGGGGAGGCGCGATGGTGCTCGCGGGGATCGTGGTGTCGGAGATGCGACTCCGCCCTCGGTACTCTCGCTGATGTGGCAAGTGGAGACCTGACCCTCAATGTGGCAAGTGGAGACCTGACCCCGATTTAATCCAGCGGAAAAGTCAGCGTGTACGCATAGCGGCCGCGGCCGACCTCCATCCAGACAGTGGTCCGGTTGTGGTCGCGCTGAAGGATCCGGTTGACGTCGTCCACGCTCTGCACGCGAGCTCCGTTGACCGCAAGCAGGAAATCTCCGGAGTCGATGCCCGCACGGGCCGCGGCGCCGTCGCGGTCGAGGACGGTGATGCGGAGCCCGCCCCGCACGGCGGCGACGCTCATGCCGATTTCATCCTTCAGGATCTGGACGCCCAGGTTCGGCGGTGGCGCGGCGCCCTGGACCGTGACGGTGCGCTCTGCGCCCGCGTTGCGAAGCACGAGCCGCATCGGGCGGCCGGGTCCGCGTCCCGCGAGAGCGGTCTCGAAAGCGTCCTCCGACTCGATCGGCGCGCCATCGAGGGAGACGATCAAGTCTCCCGGCCGGAGACCCGCCCGCGCCGCAGGGGAGCCGGGGAAGACGCTCCGCACCCGGTAACCGCGTGGTCGCTCGAGACCTCCCGCTTCGCCGCCCGAGGTGATCGTCCGGCCGCGAACGCCGATCCAGACGGCGCGCACCTCGCCGAACCGCAACAGATCGTCCACGATCCTCTTCGCCCGGTCGACCGGCGTCGCGAACCCGATGCCCTGCGCCCCGCCGATGATCGCGGTCGCGATTCCCACCATCTCCCCCTGGATGTTGACGACCGGACCTCCGGAGTTCCCCGGGTTGATGGGCGCGTCGATCTGGATGAAGTCCGTGTAGAGCCGCTGGTTCTGATCGCCCCGAACGCTGCGGCCGAGCGCCGAGACGACGCCGGCGGTCACCGTGTTCGAGAGCCCGAAGGGGTTGCCGATGGCGACGATCGACTCTCCGATCAAGAGGTCCGACGAAGTTCCGAGCCGGATCGTCGGGAGAGAGCCGCGGGGATTGCGCACGCGCAGGACCGCGAGGTCGTTGTCCGCGTCGGAGCCGATCACCTCGCACTCGAGCTCCTGGCCGCTCTTCGTCGTCGCCAGAATGCGCGAAGCGCCGGAGATCACGTGGTCGTTGGTCAGGATGACGCCTTTGGGATCGATGATCACGCCGGAGCCGAGCGACTGCGCGCGGTCGCTGCGCGGGCGCGGGTCGCCTCCGAAGAAGAACTCGTCGAACAGCGAGGGCCTGCGCCGCACGATCTGCTCGGCCGCGATGTTCACGACCGCGGGCGCGACCTTCTCCACGACCTCGACGATCTCGCTGCGCCGCGAAGGCAGGGGTTCGGCACGAACGACGCCGAGCAGCAGAAACATCGCGAGGCAAGCAGTCGGAACTCGCTTCACGGCTGCAAAAACGGGAGGGCGCCGCGCGGCATTCCGAGTCAGGATCGTGGACGCGGGGCGAGGACCAACAAAAAGCCCCGCTCTCGCGGGGCTGAAAACGACAGAGAAGGGCGCTTACTTGGTCTGGACGTCGATCGACTTCTGCTTCTTCGACTCCGGCTGACCGGCGCCGATCTTGATCTGACGCGGCCGCGCTTCCTCGCGCTTCGGCATCTCGATCTCCAGAAGTCCGTTATCGAAGGACGCGTGGATCTGATCGCGATCGACGTTGTTCGGCAGAGTGAAGGAGCGAACGAACTGACCATACGACCGCTCGAGGCGGTGGTAGTTGCGCCCCTCCTTCTCTTCCTCGAACTTGCGCTCACCGCGGATCGTCAGAACGCCGCCTTCCATCTGGACTTCGACCTGGTCCTCGCGGAAACCCGGCAGCTCCGCGGTCAACGTGATCTTTTCCTTGTCCTCCGCGATGTCGACCGGAGGAGCCCACGCACCCAGGCTGATCTCCTCGTCCCGCTCCCGGCCAGTCACGGTCCCGAGCGCCCGGTTGAAGCGGTCGGCTAAGGAGCTGAATTCACGATAAGGATCCCAACGAACGATGTTCATGCTCACCTCCCAGTTTCTGCCACATAATACAGGAATGAGCCATCATTTGTCAAGTAGATGAGCTCTGAATTCTGAGTGTGCTTGGCTCAGATTCCGTCTCGATTTCGAGTCGATCGCCGTCGTCCGAAACGGTGACCTGGGCGATCCCCCCCGCAAGTAGCTCATTTTTCAGTATCTTGGAGGCAAGGGCGTCTGCGACCTCCTTCTGGATCAACCGCTTCAGCGGGCGCGCCCCATAAGTCGGGTCGTATCCCCGGCCTGCCAGGAGCCGTTTTGCCTTGTCGGTCCAGGAGAGACGGATTCCGCGGTC
>DASWDK010000297.1:0-14650 GCA_036395335.1 Thermoanaerobaculia bacterium | reverse complement strand
AAAGGCGCCGGGCTCGCGGAGATGACCGCGCTCGGAATCCCGGTTCCGCCGGGCTTCACGATCGATACGTCGGTGTGCCTGGATTTCCTGCGAACGGGGAGCCTCGAGGGATTGAGGCCGGAGGTCGAGGAGGCGCTCGCGCGACTCGAGGGCGCGACCGGGCGAAAGTTCGGCGACGAGGGCGACCCGTTGCTCGTCTCCGTGCGGTCGGGCGCACGCTCTTCGATGCCCGGCATGATGGACACGATCCTGAATCTCGGCCTGACGTCGGCGGCCGTGAAGGGCCTTGCGGCGGCGGCCGGTGAGCGGTTCGCGCTCGACTGCCGGCGGCGCTTCCTTCAGATGTACTCCGACATCGTGCTCGGGATCCCGCGCCACGACTTCGAGGAATTCCTCACGCGCCGGAAGGAAGAGAAACGCGCCGCCTCCGATGCCAACCTGACGGCGGAGGACCTTCGATGGGTCGTCGAGCGCTACGAGGAAGTCGTCCAACGACACGGCGCATCCTTTCCCGACGATCCGCGGGAGCAACTCTGGGGCGCCATCGGCGCCGTCTTTCGCTCCTGGGACAATCCTCGCGCGAAGGAGTACCGCCGGCTCTACCGCATTCCCGAGCATTGGGGCACCGCGGTGAACGTGCAGGCGATGGTCTTCGGCAATCGTGGAGAGAGTTCGGCAACGGGAGTGGCGTTCACCCGCAACCCCGCGACCGGCGAGAAGAGATTCTACGGTGAGTTCCTCGCGAATGCCCAGGGAGAAGACGTCGTCGCCGGGATTCGCACGCCGCACCCGCTCGCCGCGGACGGCTCAGGGGCGTCTCTCGAGGAGACGATGCCCGAAGCCTACCGGGAGCTCCTCCGTGTCCGCGATCTCGTCGAGAAGAGCTTCCGCGACATGCAGGACCTCGAGTTCACCATCGAGGAAGAGAAGCTCTATCTCCTCCAGACCCGGAACGGCAAGCGCACGGGATTCGCGGCCGTCCGGATCGCGACGGACATGGTCGCCGAAGGTCTGATCAGCGAGGACGAGGCGGTGACCCGCGTCGAGCCGGAGCAGCTCGTGCAACTGCTGGCGCCGGTGTTTCCGGCGAAGGAGAAGGAGGCGGCGGTCAAGGAGGGGCGGCTCCTCGCGAAGGGGCTTCCGGCGGGTCCGGGGGCCGCATGCGGCCGGATCGCGTTCACCGCCGACCACGCGGTCGAGATGGCGCGCAAGGGCGACCCCGTCGTGCTCGTGCGCGTCGAGACTTCGCCGGAAGACATCGCCGGCATGCATGCAGCCGTTGGAATCCTGACCACCCGAGGCGGAATGACGAGTCATGCCTCGGTCGTGGCGCGCGGCATGGGCAAGACCTGTGTGGTTGGCGCCGGTGAGATCACGGTCGACGAGCAACGCCGCGAGCTGTCTGCCCGCGATCTCTCGGCGAAGGAGGGAGACTTCCTCTCCGTCGACGGCACGACCGGCGAGATCCTCCTCGGAAAGCTCTCGACGCAGCCTTCCGAGGTCCTGCAGGTGCTCGTCGACGGCACGCTCGCCCCGGAGAAGTCGCCCCTGTTCGGCTCCTTCCAGCGCCTCCTCGAGTGGGCCGACCGCTCGCGCCGGCTCGGCGTCCGCGCGAACGCCGACACGCCGACCGACGCCCGGGTGGCGCGGCTCTTCGGCGCAGAGGGCATCGGTCTCTGCCGCACGGAGCACATGTTCTTCGGCGAGAACCGAATCGTGGCGGTGCGCCAGATGATCGTCGCCGATTCCGAGGAGGATCGTCGGAAGGCTCTCGCGAGGCTCCTCCCGATGCAGCGCGAAGACTTCGTCGGGATCTTCCGCGAGATGGGGGAGAGGCCGGTCACGATCCGCCTCCTCGATCCGCCCCTCCACGAGTTCCTGCCTCACGAGGACGGGGCGGTGAAGAAGACGGCCGAGGAGCTCGGCATTTCTCCGGAGAAGCTCCGCGATCGCGTCCGCGCTCTCGCCGAAGCCAACCCGATGCTCGGCCACCGCGGATGCCGGCTCGGGATCACGTTCCCCGAGATCTACGAGATGCAGGTTCGCGCGATCTTCGAGGCCGCCGCGGCCGCGCGACGCGAGGGGGAGCGCCCGAACCCCGAGGTCATGATCCCGCTCGTCGGCACGAAGGGAGAGTTCGATCGCCTCCGCGTCCTCGTGGACGAGACGGCGCGGAAAGTCTCCGCCGAGACGCGCGAGGAAGTCTCCTACCGCGTCGGCACGATGATCGAGATCCCGCGCGCGGCACTGCGCGCGGCGGAGATCGCCGCGAACTGCGACTTCTTCTCCTTCGGGACGAACGACCTGACCCAGATGACGTACGGCTACTCGCGCGACGACGCGGCGTCGTTTCTCCCCACCTATGTCGAGCTCGGCATCCTCCCTGACGACCCGTTCGCGACGATCGACGAGCCGGGCGTGGGCGAGCTCGTGTCGACGGCCACGAAGCGCGGCCGCGGCGCGAAGCGCGATCTCAAGGTCGGCGTCTGCGGTGAGCACGGGGGCGATCCCCGCTCGATCACCTTCTTCCACGGCGCCGGGCTCGACTACGTCTCGTGCTCTCCGTACCGCGTCGCCGTCGCCCGGCTCGCGGCCGCCCATGCGGCTCTGTCGGGCGAAGGCGGCGTCTCCTCGACGGCATGAGCGGGCTCGCCGCCTTCGCCGGTTTCGAGGAGAAGGAGAAGGGGACGCTCGCCATGGGAAAGCTCGCGGACTTCGTCGTCCTGTCGCACGATCCGCTTTCGATTCCGGCAGGAGAGCTCGACGGCGTGCGAGTCCAGCAGACGGTCGTCGGTGGTCGGATGATCTCTTCCCGCTCCGACTGAGCCGCGCGGTTTTTCGCGGCGTAAACTCCGGCTCGTGCCGAAAATCCACCGCCTTCCCGGCGAAGTCATCGACCGCATCGCGGCGGGCGAGGTCGTGGAGCGGCCTGCCTCGGTCGTCAAAGAGCTCGTCGAGAACGCGCTCGACGCGGGCGCGACCCGTCTCGAGGTCGAGATCGACGGAGGAGGTATCCGGCGGATCCTCGTCCGGGACGACGGCTGCGGCATGTCCGCCGATGACGCGCGGCTCGCGCTCGAGAGGCACGCGACCTCGAAGATCGCTTCCGACGCCGATCTCGCCGCGGTCGCGAGCTACGGCTTTCGCGGAGAGGCCCTTCCCTCGATCGCTTCGGTGTCCCGGCTGACGCTGACGACATCCGACGGCTCCTCGCCGGAGGCCGTGCGCCTCCGGATGGAGTACGGGCATCCGGCCCGGGAGGAGCCCGCGGGGCGTCCGCGCGGTACCGACGTCCTGGTCGAAGACCTCTTCGCGCACACGCCCGCCCGGCACAAGTTTCTCGCGTCGCCCGAAGCGGAAGCGCGCGCCGCGGCGGCCGCAGTGACGCGCGCGGCGCTCTCTCATCCCTCGGTGGCGTTCTCGCTTCGGTCGGGAAAACGCGAGACGCTCGACGCGCCGTCCGCGGTGGACCGCGCGGCGAGAATCCTGCAGGTCTTCGGAAGACAGACTCTGGGCGAGCTCGAGTCCTTCGAGGCACGCGCCGGCCCGCTGAAAGTCCTCGGCTTCGCGACGCGGGGCTCCGTGACGTTCCCGTCGAGGCGTTTCCAGTACCTCTTCGTCAACGGGCGTCCGGTCGAGGACCGGTCGCTTTCGCGCGCGATCCTGCAAGCCTCGCGCGACGTGATCCGCACCGACCGGCATCCCGCGGTCTTCCTGTTTCTGACCGGCGAGCCGGGCGCTGTGGACGTCAACGTCTCGCCGGCCAAGACCCAGGTCCGGTTCGCCGATTCGGGCACCGCCTTTCGGCTCGTGTACCACGCCGTTCACTCGGCCCTTCTCGCCGGCAAGGAGGAGCGGCGCCTGAGATCGGTGCCCGTGGAGGGTCGCCTGGCCGAGCCGCGGGGAGGTTATGGCGGCGACTCCGCGATTGCGGCGCCCGCGCCGGGCAGTCCCGTAGGCCTGCCTCCGATACCGAAGCCGGAGGTGCCGGCTGCGCCCGTCGAGAAGCGACCGCCGGATCTGATCTTGATCGGGCAGCACCGCGAGTCATTCGTGATCGCGTCGGGACCGGAGGGTCTGCTCGTCATCGACCAGCACGCAGCGCACGAACGAATCCTCTACGAGCGCATCCGCGATCGACTCGCCGCAGGACGAATCCTCGCGCAGCGGCTTCTCCTGCGCGCGCTGTTCGAGGCCACGCCCGAAGAGGTGGAGGTCCTCGGCGCGCGCTTCGAGGAGCTCTCCGCCTCGGGCTTCGAGATCGAGCCGATGTCGGGCCGCTCCTATGCGATCGCCGCGTTACCCGCCGAGGCCACTGACCGCGAGCCGGCGGAGACGCTGCGCGAAGTGCTGGCCGGGATCGCCGGGGAACCCGACTCCGACCCGGAACGGCGCCGGGACCGGCTCGCCGCGGCGATCGCGTGCCGCTCCGCGGTGACGATCCGCTACCACCTGGCGGTCGACGAGATCCGGCGGTTGCTGGCCGACTGGATGAAAACGTCCGACCGCTTCACCTGCCCGCACGGACGGCCGGTTGTCCTTCTGATGACCGACGAGGAGCTGGAGAAATACTTCAAGCGCCGCTGACGAATGGAACGGTCCGGGTAGACTTTCCAGCCATGGACAGAAGAACTTTCATCGAAAGCCTGGTTGCGGGAGCGGCGACGTTCGGGTGGTCCGCCGTCGGGCGGTCGGAGAGCGCGGGCCTTGCCCCGGTTCGCGCGGCGATCGAGAAGCAACACGGCGAGAACGTCCGGCGGCTGCAGGAATGGATCCATCAGCCTTCGATCGCCGCGGAGAACAACGGAGTCTCGGAGGGGTGCGACCTCATGATCCGGCTCGCCAAAGACGCCGGCTTCGACACCGCCGTGCGGGTCCCGACCGACGGCCAGCCGGGCGTCTTCGCGACGCTCGATTCCGGCGCGCGGCGGACCGCGGGTCTGTATTTCATGTACGACGTGAAACAGGTCGATCCGGCGGAGTGGTCATCGCCGCCGTGGGAGGCCGCGATCGTCGACAAGCCGGGATTCGGGAAGGTGATCGTCGGCCGCGGTGCGGTGAACCAGAAGGGCCCGGAGGCGGCGTTCCTGGCGGCGCTCCACGCGTTCCGCGGCGGAGGGCGCAAGCCGCCGGTCAACCTCGTGCTCGTCGCCGAAGGAGAGGAGGAGATCGGCTCTCCTCATTTTCCCCAGATCGTCCGCCGCCCGGAGGTGCAGGCGGCGCTGTCGCGTTGCTCCGGCATCTTCATGCCCTCGGCCGAGCAGGAACCGGACGGCAGCGTGACGATCACTCTCGGCGCCAAGGGCGTCATCGAGCTCGAGCTGACCTCGAGCGGCGAGCGCTGGGGCCGCGGCCCGAAGAAGGACATCCACTCGAGCAACAAGGCGCGAGTCGACAGCCCGGCGTGGCACCTCGTGCAAGCGCTTCACACTCTCGTCTCCGCCGACGGAAACGAGCCGGCGATCGAGGGTTTCGCCGATCGCGCTCGTCCCATCTCCCCGGCGGAGAAGGCGATGGTCGCCGAGGGAGCGCGCCGGATGAACGAGAGCATGATGAAGAAGCAGCTCGGGGTCGACCATTGGGTCCACGACGTCAGCTGGATCGACGCGCTCGAGCGGCTGGTCTCGCGCCCGACGGTGAACATCGAGGGATTGGTCGGCGGCTATACCGGACCGGGCGGCAAAACGATCCTGCCGCACAAGGCCGTCGCGAAGCTCGACCTGCGTCTCGTGCCGGACATGAAGGCGGCCGAGGCGCTCGCCGCTCTGAAGAACCACCTGGCCAAACAGGGCTTCGGCGACATCGAGGTGCGAATGACCGGCGGCTACGATCCCAACAGCACGCCGGCGGAGGCCCCGTTGATCCGGGCACAGGTCGCCGTCTACCGCCGCGACGGCCTCCAGCCGATTCTCTGGCCGCGAAGCGCGGGCTCCTGGCCCGGATACGTGTTCACGGGAGAGCCTCTGCATCTCGCGGCCGGTCACTTCGGACTCGGTCACGGCAGCGGAGCGCACGCTCCCGACGAGTACTACGTCATCGAGTCGACGAACCCGAAAGTCCAGGGCTTCGACGGCGCCGTATGGTCGTTCGTCGAGTACCTGAACGAGCTGGCGACCGCCGCCTGATTCGTCCGCCCAAAAAGAAAGGGCGCGGTCTCCCGCGCCCACGTTTTCCGTTTCCTGGTCAAGTCAGCGCGGCGGCCAGACCTCCGACGCGTTGTGCCGGCGCTTCCGGATCACGTAGGTCGTGATCAGGACGATGCCCAAGAGGATGAACGAGGCGGGAGCGAGCCAGTCCTCGACGGCCGCCCAGAACTTATCGAGGTCCGCGTATCGGTCGAGCAGCCAGAGCGCGCCGATGCCGACGAGGATGACGCCCCACGTGAGCCCCGCCATCGACTCGCGCGCGCGAGGAACGACCGTTCTTTCGGATGCAGCGAGCCCTCCCGCGTGGACGTAGCCCGAGTTGATCGCCTTCGCCTGGCGGACCGCGTCGATGATCCCGAAGAACCACACGAAGGCGGTCGCGGGGCCCGAGAGGGGAGCCATCCGGCCGTGGGAGTTGAAGAGGATCAGCAGGCAGAAGACGCCGGCAAAGGCGAACGCGCGCTGATAGAGGCCCAGGTACAGGTGCCCGAGCCCGGGAAACACCGAAAGGACGCCGGCGAGCCCGGGCGACTTCTTCTCGACGACGACGACGGAAGCGGTCGCGGTCGGCGTCGGTGCGGCGGGCGGCGGGAGCGTCTCGGCCGCGGGCGTCACCGGCGGTGGCGACGGAGCCGGAGCTTGATAGCGGTTGTCTTCCATTTTCGTCTTCTCCTCTCGGCGGCTCTTACGCCCGCCAGCTCGTAATCATCGTTTCTTTCTCTCTAAACGTACCGCGGCCGTCGCGGTTCCGTGGTCGTTCGCCGGCGCGGTCTTTCGTGCCGGACGTTTTCCAGATGAGCGTCACCGCGTTGGAGACCGCCGCGCGTCCGTATCCGCCGGCGCGCCCCTTCCAGATGGCAAAGGTTCGCGCCAGCTTCTCCTGCAACGCGCCCAGCCGGTCCGTCAGCGAGCTTTCGGCCACGGTCACCGCCGCGCGGGTGTTCTCTCCGATCGGGCCGACGCGGACGCGCCGTGCGAGGTCGGCCGGGTTGAATCCGAGGAGCATGACCAGAACCGCCGCCGCGTACGCGAGAGCGATCGCCGCCTTGGGGTCGAGAATCCACGTCCAGAGCCGCTTCTCCTTCCGGGGACGCGATGCGGACAGACGCGCCGCGAGCCAGGGCGGCGCGATCGGCGGCTCGAGATCGCGGGACTGAAGGAGGGTCTCCGCCGCTTCGGAACACGCCGCGCAGCGCGAGAGGTGGCTGGCGAGTCGCCGTTCATCCTCGGGGTCGAGCTCCCTTTCGACGGCGAATGGCAGAAGTCTTTCCGCTCCCTCGCACGAAACGGTCCGACGCGGGATCTCTTCGAGCGATCTCCGAAGCGAGGGCGGAAGAAGCGGTGACGCGAGCCCGGCCGACATCTGCTCGGCCGCTTCCAGATCGGCGTGGACCCGGCCGCACGTCGCGCAGCCGCTCGCATGCCGGTGCCTCTCTTCCGGCGACGCACCGGCGAGGAAGAGACGTTCGAGCTCCCCGCAGGTCACAGGACCCCTCCGGCCGCCAGAGCGAGCGTCTGGAAAGCGGCCGCGGAACCGCGGCGTTCGTGTCGCTCGCGGATTCGGCGCGCGACCTCGGCGCGGGCGCGAAAGAGCCGTGACTTGACGGTGCCGTCAGGCAGGTCCAGGACCTTGCCGATCTCTTCGTATGCGAGACCGTCCAAGTCGCGCAGAACGAGGATCTCGGCGAGGTCCTCGGGGATCTCGGCGAGTGCCGAGAAGAGCAGCTTCGTGCGCTCCTTCTTGAGCGCCTCCGCGGCGGGGTCGTCGGAGGACCTCAAGAGCGGCAGCACCGCGTCGTCGGTGACGAACCGGAACGATTTCTCGCGCTTCTTCCGGCGATACCGGTCGATGCAGAGATTTCGGGAAACCGAGAGGAGCCACGCAACGAGCGGGAAGCTGCCGTCGTACCGGTGCAGGTTCTCGAAGGTCTTCAGAAAGATCTCCTGGGACAGCTCCTCGGCGTCCTCGCGATTCAACGTGAAGTGGTACGCCACGGAATAGACCTTCTGTCCGAAGCGGTCGACGAACTCCCTCCAGGCGTCGTCCTCCCCCTGTCGGCAGCGGTCCACGAGGGTCTTTTCTTCGGCGCTCAACTTTCCGTCTCGCCCCTAAGTAACGCAGTTCCCGGCGGAATGTTCGGGCGCCGCCGGGCGCTGCCCGCCTGATTCAGAGGGACTTAGCCGTTTCCAGCGTCAGAGCCCGGACCTTCTCTCGGAAGAGCGCGTACGCGAGGAGCTTGTAGCAGAGCTTCGCGACCAGGAAATCCGGAGCGCGGTTGCCCGGCAGGGGAGCGTGCTCGACGACGTCGGCGCCGACGATCCTCTTGTCGGCCGCGACACGGCGCAGGATCTCCAAGGCCTGCTCCCAGGTGCCGCCGCCCGGCTCCGGGGTTCCGGTCCCCGGTACGAGAGACCCGTCGAAGAAGTCCACGTCGAACGTGATGTAGACCTCGTCCGTCAGGCGCGACAACGCCTCGGGGATCCAGTCGTCCATTCTCGGAAGGAGGCGGTTCGAAACGATCAGGAGTCCCTTCTCCCGCGCGAAATCGACCTCTTCGCGCGAAATGGAGCGAATGCCGACGTGGACGCTCGGAAGCCCGGTCTCGAGGAAGCGGCGCGCGGCGCACGCGTGCGAGTGGCGATCCCCTTCGTACTCGTCGCGCAGGTCTCCGTGGGCGTCGAAGTGGAGGATCGAGAGGCCGGGGTAGCGGGAGTGATGTGCCCGGACGGGACCGGTCGCAATCGCGTGCTCGCCGCCGAGCGTCAGGACGAACCGGGGCTTCGCGAGGAGCTCCGAGACGACCCCTGCCAGCGACTCGACGCACGCCTCCGGCTCCATTCGATCGGGCAGCCAGGGCGGAAGCGTGTGGATCCCGACCCGTGATACGTCCTCGTCGAGCTCGTCGTCATACAGCTCGACGTACCGCGAGGCCTCTAGGATCGCCGCGGGGCCATTTCGCGTGCCCACCCCGTAGGAAACGGTCCGCTCGTAGGGCACCGGAAGCACCACGGCACGGCTGTTCTCGAGTGTGTTCTCCGCCTCGGGGATGCCGAGGAAGTTGTTGGAGAGGAACATGCCGGGATCTTATCCCCCGAGATTCGTCGGAATGTCGCTACGGCTGCGCCCGGCCGCGCCCGCCCCTTCTCCTGCCACGCCGGTGTCGCGCCGGCGCCGGCGTCGCGGGGTAGCTCGCGCGCGCGCGCCGGACGCGCGCTGCCAGCGCTTTCCAATCTCGCAGGAGCTCTTCTCCGCGACCGGTCGCCATCGCGTTCAGCTCGAAGAGATCGAGTGCCACGGGAAACGCCTCGCGAAACGCGATCCGGCGCGTCGCGACCCGGTCGTCCGGACGGTGCGAAAGTCTGCCGACCGTCGCGAGCGCCTGCTTGATCCGGTGGGAGACCGCGTTCGGGAGAGCCATCCGGATCGAGACCGGAGTGACGATCTCTTCGAGGATCGGCACGAGCCGCCCAGGCTCCGGGTCGGCGAGGTGCAGCTCCCGGAGTCTCGATCGCACGACCGGAAGGAAAAACAGCGAGAAGAGCACTGCGTCGTCGAACGGGCGTCCGCGCCGTCGCTCGGCGTCGAGCACGTCCAAGAGAGACCAGAAGAGATGCCCGGTGCCTTGCGGATGGTCCGGATCGATCTCGCGAAGAACGTGGGCGAGCTCCGGCAACAGCACGTCGAGAAGTCCGACCTCGCGCATCAGCAGGAACGTCGGCAGCGCGTGTCCTCCCCGCAGAGACTGCGAAATCTCTTCCGTGACGCGCGGCGGAGCGGACTTTGCGATTTCTTTGCGGTGATCGAGGATCGCTTCGTAGGCGTCCGGTGTGATCGCGAAGCCGAGCCGGCTTGCGAACTCGACCGCCCGCATCATCCGTACGGGGTCTTCTCGGAAGCGGATGTCGGGATCGCCGATCGTTCGAATGACGGCGGCGTCCAAGTCCTCGAGTCCCCCGACGTAGTCGATCACCGAAAAGTCGGCGATGTTGTAGAAGAGCCCGTTGATCGTGAAATCGCGGCGCAGCGCGTCTTCCCGGGGCGTGCCGAAGACGTTGTCGGACGTCATCAGGAGCTCGGGAGCCTCGGGATCGAGCGGCTCGGGACGGCGCCGGAAGGTCGCGACCTCGACGACTTTTCCTTCGGCGAACAGGATGTGGGCGAGGCGGAACCGCCTCCCGATCAGCCGGCAATTGCGAAACAGACGCCGCACCGCCTGCGGGTGGGCATCCGTTCCGATGTCGAAGTCCTTCGGGGTGCGTCGGAGCAGCAGATCGCGCACGCTTCCACCGACCAGGTAGGCCTTGTAGCCGGAGCTGCGCAGGCGGTAGAGGACTTTCAGGGCGTCGGGATCGATCCGGCTGCGCGAGATCGGATGATCGCTGCGGGGCCGGATGCGCGGAAGGACTTCTTGCGAAACGTCGGCACCCGCTTCGACGGCGGGCGATGTCAGAGTCGGGCTTTCGGAATCCAGCGGTCAGCTCTCCGCGGGCGTCGACCCGGATGGGCCGCAGCCTCGTTGGCGTTGCAGGACGTCGGGAGCGAGCGCCGTTCGTCGGCCGCGGTCCCGTCCGCATCAAAACGCAATTGTAGCTCAACTGCCTGATCGAATTGAGGTTTTGACTTTGCTTCGGGCTGTGCGAAAGAATACGCAGTCCTTCCTGGCGACTCGACGAGGAGGCTTTCGAGAATGAAATTGCGTGTGCTTCGGGCGGCTCTTCTGATCGCTGCCGTCGTCTTTTTCCCGATCGCCTGCCGGCGCGGGGGGGGCAACGAGATCCTGGTCGGCGAGTACGGGTCGCTGACCGGGACGACGGCCACCTTCGGCCAGTCCACGAACAACGCAATTCAGATGGCTTTCGACGAGATCAACGCCGCGGGCGGGCTCCTCGGCAAAAAAGTCCGGGTTGCGGTCGAAGACGACCAGTCGAAGCCCGAGGAGGCGGCGACGGCCGTCACGAAACTGATCAACCAGAATCACGTCGTTGCGATGCTCGGCGAGGTCTCCTCCTCGCGCTCCCTCGCGGCCGCTCCGATCTGCCAGGCGAACGGGGTTCCCATGATTTCGCCCTCGTCGACGAACCCGCGCGTGACTCAGGTCGGCGACTACATCTTCCGCGTCTGCTTTACGGACCCCTTCCAGGCGGAGGTCGGGGCCCGCATCGCTTGGGAGATCCTGAAGGTCAAGAAGGTCGCGATCCTCTCCGACGTCCGCAACGACTATTCCGTCGGGCTCCAGACGTTTTTCCGGCAGCACTTCAAGGGTTTCGGAGGCGCGGTCGTCGCGGAGCAGTCGTACAGCGAAGGCGACTCCGATTTCCGCGCCCAGCTCACCCAGATCAAGTCGGCGAACCCCGAGGCGATCTACGTCCCGGGCTATTACACCGAGGTCGCCACGATCGCCCGCCAGGCGCGGGAGCTCGGAATCGCCGTGCCGCTCATCGGCGGGGACGGATGGGACTCTCCACGCCTCTGGGAGATCGGTGGCGAGGCGCTGAACGGCTGTTACTTCTCCAACCACTACTCGGTGGACGACCCCTCCCCCGCGGTGCAGAAGTTCGTCGCCGACTTCAAGAAACGCTACAACCAGACACCCGACGCGCTTGCCGCGCTCGGCTACGACGCGGCTCGGATCCTCGCCGACGCGATGAAGCGAGCCGGCGCGAGCAATGGGGACAAGGTGCGCGACGCCCTCTCGGCCACGAAGGATTTCCAGGGCGTGACGGGCACGATCACGATCAACAAAGAGCGCAACGCAGTCAAGCCGGCTGTCGTGCTGAAGATCGAGAACGGAAAGTTCGTTTACATGACCACGGTCAAGCCGACCGGGACATAGCGCAGCATTCGCGGAATCCGCCCTGGTGATGCCCCCGGGCTGAGAGCTGACGGCCGAGAGCTGGCAGCTCGACATCCATGACCACGTTCCTGCAGCAGCTGGTCAACGGACTCTCGCTGGGATCGATCTACGCGTTGATCGCGCTCGGATACACGATGGTGTACGGCGTGCTGCGGCTGATCAACTTCGCTCACGGCGACGTCTACATGCTGGGGGCTTACGTCGGGTATTACCTTTCGCGGAAGTTGAAGGGGGACGAGCCCTCGCTTCCGAGGGCGCTCCTCGTGATGCTCGGCGCGATGATCACTTGCGCACTGATCGGCGTTGTGATCGAGCGCTTCGCCTACCGGCCGGTGCGGCGGGCGGCGCGCCTAACCCTTCTCATCACGGCGATCGGGGTGTCGCTCTTCATCGAAAACGCGGCGCAACTCGTCTTCGGCCCCGACCCGAAGTTCTTTCCGTCGCTCGCTCCGCGCACGGACTTCCGCGTCGGCGGCGTTCGGTTGACGAGCGAGCAGCTGACGGTGATCGCCGTGTCTTTTCTGCTGATGCTGCTCCTGCGTTTCTTCATCCTGAAGACCCGCACCGGCAAGGCCATGCGGGCGGTTTCGTTCAACCTCGATGCCGCCAAGCTGATGGGAATCTCGACCGACAAGATCATCGCGATCACGTTCGCTCTCGGCTCGGCGCTGGCCGCGGCGGCTGGCGTCCTGATTGGCATGCAGATCCCGAAAATCGATCCGCTGATGGGAATCCTTTACGGCCTGAAGGCGTTCGTCGCGGCCGTCCTCGGCGGGATCGGCAACGTTCCCGGCGCGGTGATCGGAGGACTCCTGATCGGGACCTCCGAGGTCATGGTCGTCGGATACCTCTCCTCGACGTTCCGCGACGCCATCGCGTTCGGGATCCTGATCCTCGTGCTTCTCCTCAGGCCGCAGGGCATCCTCGGCCGCGCTCAGAAGGAGAAGGTGTGAAGGGGTTCGTCCTCGCGATCGTCTTCGTAGCCGTCCTCTTTCTCGGCAACAGCCTCCTGACGGGCGGCCTGGTGCCCGGCTTTTCAGTCTCCCCGTATTTCCTCCAGGTCGTCTCTCTCGCCGGGATCAACATCATCCTCGCCGTGAGCCTGAACCTGATCAACGGCTTCACCGGGCAGTTTTCGATCGGCCACGCCGGATTCATGGCGATCGGGGCCTACGTCTCGGCCTACGTGACCGCGACGTTCGGCGACCGGATCCGGGAAGGGGTCGGCATGCTCCCTCCCGCGTTTCAGAACAGTGTCCTGTTGCTGGTCGCGCTCGCCATCGGGGCGGCCTGCGCCGCGATTGCCGGATTCCTCGTGGGAGTTCCATCGCTGCGGCTCCGCGGTGATTACCTGGCGATCGTCACTCTCGGTTTCGGCGAGATCATCCGGGTCTTCATTCTGAACATCGACGCGGTCGGAGGCGCTCGCGGCTTCTCCGGAATCCCGCGGCTCGCGAACTTCGCCTGGATCTATCTGTTCGCGGGCGCGACCATCCTGGTCGTCTCGCGGATCGTTCGCTCGTCGTTCGGGAGAACGCTCGTGGCGATCCGGGAAGACGAGATCGCCGCCGAGGCCATGGGCGTCAACACGACGCGCTCCAAGGTCATCTCGTTCGTTGTCTCTTCTGCCATGGCGGGTGTTGCGGGCGGGCTCTTCGCTCACTACCTCATGTACGTGCACACGAACTCGTTCACCTTCATCAAGTCGTTCGAGATCATCATCATGATCGTGATCGGGGGGCTGGGCTCAATCACCGGCTCGGTCCTGGGAGCTGTGCTCTACATCGTCCTGACCGAGGGGCTGCGGCAGTTCGCGCAGTACCGGATGGTTCTTTTCTCGCTCCTCCTGATCGTGATCATGATCGTGCGGCCGGGAGGGATCCTGGGACATCGCGAGCTCTGGTCGTTTCTCGGACGTCGCCGGCGGGTCGAGCCGCGAATTCCGCCGGCGGCCGCCGCCTAGCTCTGCAGTATGGCTCTCCTGGATCTCGAGAACGTGACCATGCGCTTTGGCGGCTTGGTCGCCGTCAGCAAGCTCGATTTGTCGATCGAGCCCGGACAGCTGTACGGGCTCATCGGCCCCAACGGCGCGGGCAAGACGACGGTCTTCAACGTGATCACCGGCGTTTACCGGCCGACGTCCGGACAGATCGAGTTCCGAGGGACTCCAATCATCGGCGAGCGATCCGGGAAAATCACCCGCCGAGGAATCGCCCGAACGTTCCAGAACATCCGGCTGTTCGGCGAGATGACCGTGCTCGAGAACGTGAAGGTCGCTTCCCACTGCCGGCAGACTGCAGATCTGGCCTCCGCGGTTTTCCGGACCCCTGCGCATCACTCGGAGGAGAAGCGTGTGGACCTGCAGAGCCGGGAGCTCCTGAAGATCTTCCAGCTCGAGCAGTTCGCGGACGAAAAAGCGAAGAACCTACCGTATGGCAGCCAGCGACGCTTGGAGATCGCCCGCGCGATGGCGACGCTGCCGAGGCTCCTCCTGCTCGACGAGCCGGCGGCCGGCATGAATCCTCAGGAAGCACGGCAGCTGATGGAAATGATCCGCTGGGTCCGCGACAGCTTCGGGATGGGGATCCTGCTGGTTGAACACAATATGAAGGTCGTCATGGGCGTCTGTGAGACGGTCCACGTGCTCGA
>DASWDK010000296.1:0-4207 GCA_036395335.1 Thermoanaerobaculia bacterium | reverse complement strand
CGGGACTCATTCGACCTTCAAGACCGCAAGGAAGGCGTCCTGGGGGATGTCGACCCGTCCCACCCTCTTCATCCGCTTCTTGCCCTCCTTCTGCTTTTCGAGGAGCTTCCGCTTGCGGGTGATGTCGCCGCCGTAGCACTTCGCGAGAACGTTCTTGCGCATCGCCGGGACCGTCTCCCGGGCGATGATCTTCGAGCCGATCGCCGCCTGGATCGCCACCTCGAACATCTGGCGGGGGATGATCTCCTTCATCTTCGCCGCGAGCAACCTTCCCTTGGGGGTGGATTCTTCCCGATGGACGATCAGGGAGAGGGCATCGATCGCCTCGCCGTTGACGAGGATGTCGAGCTTGACCAGGTCGCCTTCGCGATACCCGGCGAACTCGTAATCGAACGAGGCGTAGCCCCTCGAGATGCTTTTCAGCTTGTCGTAGAAGTCGAGCACGACCTCGTTCAAGGGGAAGTCGTATCTCAACACGACCCGGTTGGAGGAAAGGTACTCGAGAGATTTCTGGACTCCGCGCCGCTCCTCGCAGAGCTTCAGGAGCCCGCCGAGGAAGTCGTCCCGCGTGATGATCGTGGCCGAGATGTACGGCTCCTCGATCCGCTCGATCTGGGTGGGGGACGGCAGGTGGTTCGGATTGACGATGTCGAGGATTTCACCCTTCGTCGTCGTGACCCGGTAGTTGACGCCCGGTGCCGTCGTGATGAGCGCCAGGTCGAACTCGCGCTCGAGACGCTCCTGGACGATCTCCATGTGGAGCAGTCCCAGGAACCCGCATCGGAACCCGAAGCCGAGCGCCGTCGAATTCTCCGGCACGAACGTGAAGGAGGCGTCGTTCAAGCGGAGCTTCTCCATCGCGTCGCGGAGGTTCGCGTAGTCGTCCGCCTCCGTCGGGAAGAGTCCCGCGAAGACCATCGGCTTCGCCTCCGCGAAACCGGGCAGCGGCTCCGCTGTCGGGTGATCGAGCTCGGTGATCGTGTCCCCGATGCGGGTGGAGTGCAGGTCCTTGACGTTCGCCCAGAGGAAACCGACCTCCCCCACCGAAAGCTCGGGGACGGACTGCCGAGCCGGGGTGAAGATTCCGACCTCCTCCACTTCCGACTCGAGGCCGGTCCCCATCGCGCGAATCTTTCTCTTCGGACGGAGCGTGCCCTCGACGATCCGGACGAGCGACGTGACGCCGCGGTACGGGTCGTACCAGGAATCGAAGAGGAGCGCCTTCAGCGGCGCCGAGGGATCCCCCGACGGCGGCGGGACGTCCCGCACGATTCGCTCGAGCAGCTCTTCGATCCCGATGCCCTGCTTCGCGGAGGTGAGCACCGCGTCGTGGGCCGGAATGCCGACGACCTGTTCGATCTGCTCGCGGACTTTCTCCGGCTCCGCCGAAGGCAGATCGATCTTGTTGACGACGGGTACGATCGTCAGGTCGTTGTGGATCGCGAGGTACGCGTTGGCGAGGGTCTGCGCCTCGACCCCCTGCGTCGCGTCGACGACGAGGACCGCTCCTTCGCACGCTGCGAGCGATCGCGAGACCTCGTACGAGAAATCGACGTGGCCGGGCGTGTCGATCAGGTTCAGGACGTACTCCTCGCCGTCGCGGGCCCGGTAGCGGAGCGTCACCGCCCGCGCCTTGATCGTGATGCCGCGCTCCTGCTCGAGCTCCATGTCGTCGAGCATCTGCTCGTGCATCTCGCGGTCGGCGACGGCACCACACCGCTGCAGGATCCGGTCGGAGAGCGTGGTCTTTCCGTGGTCGATGTGAGCCACGATCGCGAAATTGCGAATGAGAGACGGCGAAGTCATCGTGAGTCCGTGGACTAACTCCCCAAGGGCCACCGGGACCGCGCCGCGGCGAGAGTGGGGTCACGCCGACCGTTCTTCCGGTATCGCAGCAGCCCGGCAAACGCGATCATCGCGGCGTTGTCAGTGGTCAGACCGCGCTCGGGCAGCAGCACCCGAACGCCGTGAGCCTCCCCCCACCGAGACAGCGTCCGCCGCAGCTCCGAGTTCGCGGCGACTCCGCCCGAGACCGCCAGCGCCCGGATCGCGTCGGTCTTGTGCACGGTCTCGACGCGATCGAGGAGCGCGGCGACGATCGCCCGTTGAAAAGAGGCCAGAAGATCGACGATGTCGGGCGCGAGCGAGTCGGGGTCGAGCGGATCCCCGGTGACGCCGCGCTTCTGCAACTCGCGCAGCATCGCCGTCTTCAATCCGGAAAACGAGAAGTCGTTCGACCCGTCGCCAGGGCGGCCCACGGGAAGGGGGTAGCGGCTGCCTTCGCCGCGCGACGCGATCCGATCGACGACGGGTCCGCCCGGATAGCCCAGTCCCGCGCGGCGCGCCACCTTGTCGAACGCCTCGCCCGGCGCGTCGTCCCGGGTCCGCGCGATCGGCACGATTCGCTCCGGTTCGACCCGCACGAGTTCGGCATGGCCGCCCGACACGACCAGCCCGTGGAACGGGAACTCGACGGCGAGCGCGGCTTCGCCGCTTGAGCGGAGAAACGCCGAGAAGAGGTGGCCTTCGAGGTGGTTGACCGGCACGAGGGGAACTCCGCGCGCGAACGCGAGCGCCTTTGCCGCGGAGAGCCCGACGAGGAGCGCCCCGATCAGACCGGGTCCAGCCGTCGCGGCGACGAGATCGATCTCCGGGACGCCGATGCCGGCTTCGCCGAGCGCCCGCTCGAAGGTGACGGGAAGGTTCTCCAGGTGCGCGCGTGCCGCGATCTCCGGAACGACGCCGCCGTACGGCGCGTGCGCGGCGAGCTGCGACGAGACGACGTTCGAGAGCACGCGGCCGTCGCCGTCGAGGACGGCGACCGAGGTTTCGTCGCAGGAGGTTTCGATGCCGAGGACGAGCATGCGGCTTCCGTCAGGGGAGGACGGGGAATCTCTCCTTTCTCGCGGCTTCGGAGAGGCGATCATCGAGACATACGAAAGGCAGGCTTTCCGTACGCTCGTCGCAGAAGACGAGAGCTGCGGCGAGCTGAATGGCATCCGCCGCGCGAAGACCGTGGGTACCCAACACCCGTAGGGCTCGGGCCCTCACGCTCTGAAGAGACGTGACCTCGTCCCACCGCTCTGTGAGAATTCGCAGCTTCGAGCGCGCTCGGTCGACATCGGCGCCGTCCCGACCTTCGCGTTCCCGCCGGGCAAGTGCGGATGCGGCCTCGATTTCGGTCAGACACCAGACGATCTGGTGAGCGTCGCTCTCGTATACCGCGGCGACGCTGCCGGACTTGCGCTCGTCAACGAGCAGCGGAAGAATCGCGGAGGAGTCCCAGAACTTCATCGGCCACTCCGACGTTCCTCGAGGAGTGCCTCGAGCAGATCCAGAGGCTTCTTCGGCTTCGGCGGCGGCATCGGAAGTCGCTTTCCATCCCGAATCTTCGGCGGCGTCGCGATTCCTCGTCGATAGGCTTCCAGCACCCATTCTGGGACGTCCCCCGCAGCCGGCGCGATCGGGTCGATCCGCGCGATTGGAGTATCCCGGTCGTACACGATCACGGTCTCGCCCTTGCGGACTTGAGCCAGGTACTCGGAAAGCTTGTCCCGCAGCTCGGAGATTCTGGCGTTCTTCATAACGCCATTATAGCCAGATTCGGGCGGCGAGAGATCACCGCCGTCCCGCGACGGACCGCCGCCGCTCCCCGGCGCGGCCGACCGCTTCGGCGAGCGAGCCTTCGTACGGTGGCCGGCAGATCCCCTCTTCGGTGACGATCGCGCCGATGTAGCGCGCCGGCGTCACGTCGAACGCGGGATGCCTCGCGCCGACCCCGGCCGGGGCGATCGCGTGCCCGGCGAAGGAGAGCACCTCGCCTGCTGAACGCTCTTCGATCGGGATTCGAGACCCGTCCGGGCAGCTCAGGTCGATCGTGCTCGTGGGCGCCGCGACGTAGAACGGAATTCCGTTCTCCTTCGCGAGTACTGCGTGGGTGTACGTCCCGATCTTGTTCGCGGTGTCGCCGTTCGCGGCGATCCGGTCGGCGCCGACCACCACGGCGGCGACGTCTCCGCGGGAGAGGTAGTGACCGCTCATTCCATCCGTGATGACCTCGACGGGGATCCCCTCGCGCGCGAGCTCCCACGCGGTCAGGCGCGACCCCTGCAAAAAGGGACGGGTCTCCGGCGCGAGCACCCGGATCGCTTTCCCCGATTCGATCGCCGCCCGGATGATCCCGAGCGCGCTGCCGTAACCGCCGGTC
>DASWDK010000295.1:0-5189 GCA_036395335.1 Thermoanaerobaculia bacterium | reverse complement strand
CGCCTGCTGCGCGTCCACCAGCCGCGAATCGATCTCGCCGGCGTTCTCCATTGCCGCCAGCACGGCCTTCTTCGTGATCTCGTTGAACCGGACCCGCTGGAAACGCTTCCCCTTCATCGAAGAGGTGAGCGCTTCCTTCAAATGCCACGAGATGGCCTCGCCCTCCCGGTCCGGATCGGCCGCAAGGTAGACGGCGTCGGCCTTCGCGGCGGCTCGCTTCAGCTCCTGGAGCGTCTTTTCCTTGCCGTGGAGAACTTCGTAGGTGGGCTCGTAGGAATGCCCGCGGTCGACGCCGAGCCCCTTTTTCGGAAGATCCCGGACGTGCCCGTACGAGGCGAGCACGCGAAAGTCCTTGCCCAGGAATTTCTCCAGGGTGCGCGCCTTCGCGGGCGATTCGACGATGACGAGGTTGTTCATCGAGAGCGTGGGACCCTGCCACATTCGGGTTGCCGAGCGCAAACCGGGAGGTCCCGCACCGATCAGAACAAGGAGCTATTCCCGGGAGCCGTTAGCCGTTCGCTCTGAGCAGTTAGCCTTCCCTCCGGTCACCTTCTCGCCGCTCCGTATCGCCCCGCGTCGCAGACGGCCAGTCCCGCTCCCTCGAGCTCGAAGAGCGCCGCGAGAACGGTCGCCGCGGGAAGGTCGAGCGACTGCGCGAGATCCTCCGCCGAGAGCGACTCCTCGCGGAGAAGGGCCTCGTAGAGCCGGATCGCTTCGGGGGAAAGATCCGCGGGGACTTTCGTCCCGACTGGCGCACGGTTGCCGGGCGCGCCGATGGACGGGAAGAGCTCGGCGAGCACGTCTTCCGCGCCGCGACACAGGATCGCGCCGTCGCGCAGCAGCTCGTGCGCGCCCATCGAGGTCTCCGAGAATACGCTGCCCGGCACCGCGAAGACGTCGCGCCCGGAGTCCGCGGCAAGGCGTGCGGTGATGAGAGACCCGCTGCGCCGCGAAGCTTCGACGACGACCACGCCGACCGCGAGCCCCGCGATGATGCGGTTGCGGATCGGGAAGTTCTGGGGGCGCGGCTCGGAGCCCGGCGGAAACTCCGAGAGGAGGAGATCGGTCGCCGCCATCGCTTCCTTCAAGCGCGTGTGCTCCCGCGGATAGTTCACGTCGAGACCGCATCCCAGAACGGCAATGGTCCCTCCCGGTCCCTCCCGCGCGGCCTCGTGCGCCGCGGCGTCGATGCCGCGCGCGAACCCGGAGACGATCGTCACTCCTGACTGGGAGAGCTCACGGGCCAGCCGCGCGGCGACGTCCCGCCCGTAGCGGGTCGCGTTGCGGGAGCCCACGACGGCGACCGCCGGAAGCTTCAGCCTCTCGAGCCGGCCGAGCGCAAAGAGGAGGAACGGGGGGTCCGCGATCTCGGCGAGCGACCCCGGGTATTCCGGGTCGAACGCCGTGACGATCCGGAGGCCGGAAGCCTCGACCGACGCCGCCCAGCGCTCGGCGGCGGCGTCTTCCGGCCCCGCGAGGATGGCGCGGGCCCTCGCCCCGGAGCCCAGGCGCTCCGCGAGCTCCCCTTCTTCCGTGGAAAGGATTGCTTCGAGCCCGCCGCGCTCGCGCAGGACCGGCCAGACCCTTTGGGGGGTCAGCTCCCGGGACCGGGCCCAGGAGATCGCCGTCCGCCGCGCGAAGTGCATCCGAAACATATTTTTCCCCAACGCGAAGGGACGCTCCGGGGCGCGAGCGTCTTCATGTTTTCTTGAGGAATCGACGAGCAGGTCCGGATTCGACTACCGCACAACGTCGAAATTCCGCGGGCGCGAAACGCCTTTCCTATAATAGCCGCCCCATCCGGGGGTCGAGGATGCGAGTTTGAAGAAGGCTGCGCTGGTTCTCGGGGCCGCTCTCGTGGCGGCGGGGTGCTCCTCGTACTCCCGAACGGAGAAGGCGCAGACCCAGATCTCCTTCGGTACCGCGGTCGCCCGGAGAGGACTCTGGCGCGAAGCGGCCTTCCGGTTCGAGAAGGCCGTCGAGAAGGAGCCGAACAACGCCCGGGCGCACAACAACCTCGCGGTGGCGCTCGAGGCGGAAGGCGAGTTCGCGCGAGCGCTCGCCGAGTACAAGAAGGCGCTCGAGCTCGATCCGAACGATACCTACATTCGGCGCAACTACGCGCGTTTTGCGGAGTTCTACACGTCCTACACGCGCACGACGGGAAAGGCGACCGGTGGCTCGTAGCGTCCGACTGCGGGGATCTGCGCGGACGGCCGCGCTCCTGCTCGCGGCTCTCCTCGCCGCTCTCCCCGCGTCCGCCGGCGTGGCGCAGGTCCGACTGAAGCTGCCGTTGAAACCCCGGCTACCGCTGCGAGGCAACGAGAGAATCGTGCTCGCGCCGTTCGTGATCGCAACCGAGGCCGAGAAGGCGCGCGACAAGCGTCTCCAGAACGTGGACCTCCAGGCGGAGTTCCAGAGGTTTCTGAAGAAACAGATCGAGAAGAAGACGAAGCTCGAGATCGTCCCTGTCCCGCCCGAGCTGAAGCTCCCGACCCAGAATCTCTCCGAGCTGGGGCGCTCGACCGAGTTCTGGCGTGCGCTCGGAGTTCAAACCGGCGCCGAGATCCTCATCTCCGGGAGCCTCGAGTTCCGGGTGGAAGACCGCTCCGGCTACAAGACCGAGGAATACGTCTCACCGATCGATGGCCGAACCTATTACCGGCAGGTTTACGTCGAGCAGACCGGGTTCCTTTTCGACATCGTGTTCCTCGTGTTCGACGGCCATTCGGGCGAGAAGATTCTCCAGGACGAGTTCAAGGACTTCCGCCAGACCGGAGGCCGCCGGGCCGACGAGCTGCAGGGCCTCTTCGAGAACCTGTTCTCGCTGGAGAACCAGATCCTGAACCTCTTCGTCGCTCGCGACCGCGAAGCCGAGCGGTACATCTTCACCGACTGAGCCAGACTGGCCGAGGCACCGACCATCCGACATCCCGTACACGCAGCGAGCGCCCTCTTCACCGTCATCCCGAGCGCCCAAGGCGCGAGGGATCCCTCGCTTCGCTCGGGATGACATTGAGGAGGGCTTGCGACATGAAGAAGATCGCGATCGCGCTCACCCTCGTCTTCTGCGCCGCCGTCCCGGCCTCTGCGCAGTTCGGGAAGAACAAGATCGTCTACGACCGGTTCGACTGGAAGATCTATCGCTCGACCCACTTCACGGTCTACTTCTACGAGTCGGAGAGGCCGGCGCTCGCCAAGGTGACGTCGTACGCCGAGAGCGCCTACGACGATCATTCGCGCGCGCTCAACTTCCAGATTCCGAAGCCGATCAACCTGATCTATTACGCCACGCACTCCGACTTCGAGCAGACCAACACCCTCCTGAACTTCATTCCGGAAGGGGTCGGCGCGTTCGCGCTCCCCTCCCGCAACCGGATGGTCCTCCCCATCGACCTGCCGGACGAAAAGCTCCAGCAGTTGATCAGCCACGAGCTCACGCACGTCTTCCAGTTCGAGATCCTTTTCGGAGGCAACTACATCCGGGCCGCCACGACGAATGCGCCGCAGTGGTTCATGGAGGGAATGGCCTCCTACTTCGGCAGCGATGAGGACAACAAGGACCGGATGGTTCTCCGCGACGCGGTCCTCGCCGATCAGGTCCCCCAGATCGCCGAGAGCGGCAACGTCGCGGGCTTCTTTGCGTACCGGTTCGGCCATTCGGTCTTCGACTTCATCGAGGCGGAGTGGGGAAAGGACGCGGTCCGCGACTTCGTCTTCGAGTTTCGCAACCAGATCGGCGGCAACGTCGAGAAAGTGATCAAGCGCGCGTTCAACCTCTCCGCCGAGGACTTCGACGTCAAGTTCCGCCGCTTCCTCCGGCAGAGGTACCTGAAAATCCTGACCGAGAAAGGTGAACCGATCGACTTCGGCGAGCGCTTCAAGCTGGTGGAGGAGCCGTCGGCGGACCTGACGCCGCGGGCCTATCCGTCCGGAGATTTCGTCGCCGCCATGTCGACCCTGAAGGGCGACGCCGACGTCGTCGTGCTGTCGACGGCCGACCGGAAGCTGTACCGCAACCTGACGAAGGGTTACACGACCAAGTACGAGTACATCGTCAGCCAGTGGTTGACGACGGGTCCGCTCGGCGGCGGAGACCTCGCCGTCTCCTCCGACGGCAACACGGTCGCGGTCTTCGCGCGGCGCGAGCGCGGCCGCGAGATGCTCCTCTTGAACGCCCTGGACGGCGGGATCCGGGAGCGCGTCGAGATGCCCGGGCTCGACCAGCAGCTGAACCCGGCCTTCTCTCCGGACTCGAACACGGTCGTGTTCCGGGCGATGAAGGAGGGGCGCGCGGACATCTGGGCCTACTCGCTCACGGCGAAGACGCTCACGAACCTGACCGACGACGCCGCGTTCGACTTCGGCCCGGCCTATTCCCCCGACGGGAAGTGGATCTACTACTCCTCGGTGCGCGGCACGAAAGCAAAGCTCTTCCGCTTCGATCCCGCCAATCCCGGGTCGAGGCAGCAGATCACCTACGGGGACTGGAACGACGAGGACGTGTCGGTGACCCCGGACGGCAAGAGGCTCTTCTTCACTTCCGATCGGGACGGCGGCATCTACAACATCTATTCGATCAACCTGGAAAACGGCGAGACGAACCTCCACACCAACGTGGTCGCCGGCGCCTTCTCACCCACCGTTTTCATCGGCAAGGACAACACCGAGAAGCTGGTCTTCTCCGCGTACTACAAGCGGCGGTTCACGCTCTACATCGCTGATGCAAAGAAATCCGTTCGCCGGCTGCCGGAGCTCGCGCCAGCGGTCTCCCCCGCCGGTCCCGAATCCGAAGCGCCTTTCCAGTCGGCGATCGAGGTCTCGGTCGATCCCGAGAAGATCAAGCCGCGGGCGAGCCACAAGCTCCAGCTCGAGGACGCGCAGGTCGTCGCGGGAGTCAATACGGACCAGACGTTCGTGTCCAATACGGTCCTCGTCTTCGGAGACAACCTGGGCGACCGCCGCCTGATCGCGCAGTTCCAGTCGCTGTCTTCGTTCACGAACTTCAACTTCATCTACTTCAACCTCACGCACCGCCTGCAGAAGGGTTTCGCCCTCTTCGACGACCGGACTTTCTTCCTCGGGATCAACCAGGCGACCGGACAATTCACGCGCGGCCGCCGGATCTACCGGCAGACCGGGGCGCTGGGGCTCCTGAGCTATCCGCTGTCCCGGTACTACCGGATCGA
>DASWDK010000294.1:0-11939 GCA_036395335.1 Thermoanaerobaculia bacterium | reverse complement strand
CTTTGATGCCTGAGGTGTGTGTCAGCAGGTGGCGCAACGTAACGCCCCTCCAGGCGACTGGAAGGTCGGGGAGATACTTATGTATCGTATCGCCCAGGGAGGTCTTACCCGCCTGCAGCAGCAGCATGATCCCGGCGGCGGTAAACTGCTTGGTCATGGATCCGATCTGATAAACGGTGTCAGGCGTGGCGGGAACTCTCAGTTCTATATCGGCTAGACCGTACCCCCTCGCCTTTCTGAGACGCCCGCCCTCCACGACGGCTAACGAAAGGCCAGGGATGCGACGCTTGCTCATCTCGGATCTGATGTAGGTGTCAACTCTGTCGGCGTGTGCTGAGGTAGCGGTGAGGAGCAAAGCGAGTGACAGAAGACTGGTACGGCAGTTAGGTATCACGAAGCTCCTCTCCAAACTGCGGCCCAACATCAATTAGACCGCCCAAATCGGACAGCGAAGGCAGCAGTATCCGCCATCTAGTTCTCCGGAAAGTCGCTCTGCCTCACAGGGCCTATTCTATTGCCGATGCCGAACTGACGCGGCGATAACCGCGCTGCTCGAAGTGATTTAGATGTCTCGTATGGCAGCCTAGAAGCTGCCAGCCATTCAGGATTGGACCTTATCTCACAGGCTTCTTCGGCGCCCACGCCGGAGGGCGCTTCTCGAGAAAAGCGGTCAGGCCTTCTTTTGCCTCCGCGGAAGCGCGGCGCTCGGCGATCGTCCGCACGGTGACGGGCATCGCCTCGTCGGGGCTCTTGCCGGTGACTTCGTCGATCAGACGCTTGGCGACGCCAATGGCTTCGGGGGCCGAGGTCAGGAGGGACGCGATCAACCGGTCGCAGGCGGCTCCGAGCTCGCCTGGGGGAACGACGTCGTGAACGAGTCCGATGCGGCGGGCCTCAACTGCGCCGAATCTCTCCCCCGTCAGAAAGTATCGCCGCGCATTCCGCGGTCCGATCGCGCGCAGTACGTACGGCGAGATCACCGACGGCAGGATTCCGAGCTTCGCCTCAGCGAGTGAGAACACGGTGTCCTCCGCGGCAATCGCCATGTCCGCGGCCGCCACGAGCCCGACGCCGCCTCCGATCGCCGCGCCCTGCACGACGGCAACCACGGGCTTCGGACACTTGTCGATTGCGCGCAGCATTCGCGCCATCTTCTCCGCGTCCGCCTCGTTTTCCGCCTTCGACCAGCTCCCCGCGCGCTTCATCCACTCGATGTCCGCGCCCGCGCAGAAGACCGGTCCCTCCCCTTCCAGAACGACGACGCGCGTCTCGCGATCGTCGCCGAACGACAGGAACGCCCGGGTCACCGAGTCGATCAGGACCTCGTCGAAGGCGTTGCGGACGTCGGGCCGCGCGAGCGTGACGCGCGCGAGGGGGGCGTCGCGCACGACGCGGAGGCGAGAGAAGACCGCCTCCGACTCGCTCATCGGGTGAGCGAGAGCCGGCCGGAGAGATCGAGCGGAATCGCGACGTCGCCGCGCGGGAGCCGAACCGCGAGCGTGCCCGACAGCCTTGCCGAGAGGCTTCCTCCCGAGAAGATGCCTTGGCCGGCGGCGCCGAGGAGCTCGCCGTGGTCCACGTCGATCGGAAGGGAGAGCGAGCTCTCCTGGCGCGGACGCAGCGTCATTCCGCGGGTCCGGCCGGTTCCGATGACGCGGCCGCTCGAAGTCAGCCGGTACCGCGTCGAAGCAATGGTCAGCGGAAACGCGAACGGATTCCGTACGGCGACAACCGCGCGCGCCTGGCTCTCGAAAAGCGAGATGTCCGTGACCTCGACGGTCTCGAGGCGCAGGAAACGGCGCGCGGTCTCGCGCTCCCCTTCGACGCCGACTTCGTCCCATCGGGCCGTCCCGGCCCACTCGATCGAGCCGCCGCCCGCGATCCGCCCGCTCAACCGGTAGTCGAACGTATCCGGGCGGAAGCGGTTCGCCCAGTCCTGGGGGACGTCCGAATAGCGCAGCGTCACGGGAAGGCGCAGCCGCCCGCCGGATCCCTCGGCGCGCCCGGAGATCGGAATCTCGGCGGCCGAGCCGTTCACCGAAACCAAGCCCGAGAACGACCCGCCACGGCTCCCCTGCGCGGGTCCGACGAGCGTCGCCGAAAAGGTCTCCGCCGGGCCGGGGCGGATGTCGATCTGGACCGGCTGAGCGAGTACGGCGAGAAAGAGCGGGAGAAAAATATGGATCATCGGGGGAGGCAACGCCGGCCGGTCGCCGTCAATTCCGGTCCGCTACATCCGGAACACGCCGAACTCCGTCTCGGGAACCGGCGCGTTGTAGGCGGCCGAGATCGCGAGTGCGAGCGCCGTCCGGGTCTCCGCCGGGTCGAGAACGCCGTCGTCCCAGAGGCGCGCGGTCGAGTAGTACGAGTTTCCTTCGACCTCGTACTTCTCGCGAGTCGGGCGCTCGAACTCGGAGACCTCCGTTTCACTCATCGGCGGCTTTCCCGCGCGCGCCAGCTGGTCCTGTTTGACCGTCGAGAGGACCGACGCCGCCTGCGGGCCGCCCATCACCGAGATCCTCGCGTTCGGCCACATCCAGAGGAACCGGGGGCCGTAGGCCCGCCCGCACATCCCGTAGTTGCCGGCGCCGAAGGAGCCGCCGATGATGATGGTGAACTTCGGCACGGCCGCGTTTGCGACCGCATGGACCATCTTGGCGCCGTCCTTCGCGATGCCGCCGCGCTCGTAGTCCTTACCCACCATGAACCCCGTGATGTTCTGGAGGAAGAGGAGCGGGATCTTTCGCCGCGCGCACATCTGGATGAAGTGCGTCGCCTTGAGCGCGGACTCGGAGAACAGGATGCCGTTGTTCGCGACGATGCCGATCAGGAACCCGGAGATTCGGGCGAAGCCGCAGACGAGCGTCGAGCCGTAACGCGCCTTGAACTCCTGAAAGCGCGAGCCGTCCACGAGGCGCGCGACGACCTCGCGCACGTCGTACGGCTTTCGGACGTCGCGCGGAAGGATCCCGTAAAGCTCCCGGCCGTCGTAGAGCGGCTCCTCGGGCTCTGCGCGGTCGGCGGGAAGCGTCTTGGATCCGCCGAGCGTTCCGACGATCGAGCGCGCGATCTCTAGAGCGTGGGCGTCGTCCTCGGCGAAGTGATCCGCGACGCCCGAAATCCGGGTGTGGACGTCCGCGCCGCCGAGATCTTCCGCGGTCACTTCCTCGCCCGTCGCGGCTTTCACGAGCGGCGGTCCGGCGAGAAAAATGGTGCCGGTGCCCTTGACGATGACGGCCTCGTCGGACATCGCCGGGACGTACGCCCCGCCCGCCGTGCACATTCCCATCACGACGCCCACCTGCGGGATTCGCGCCGCGGACATCCGCGCCTGGTTGTAGAAGATGCGACCGAAATGCTCGCGGTCGGGGAAGACGTCGGCCTGGAGCGGAAGGAAAGCGCCACCGGAATCCACGAGATAGACGCACGGCAGTCGGTTCTCGAAAGCGATCTCCTGTGCCCGGAGGTGCTTTTTGACGGTGATCGGGTAGTAGGTCCCGCCCTTCACGGTCGCGTCGTTCGCAATCACCATGATTTCGCGGCCTTGGACGCGGCCGATTCCGGTGACCAGCCCGGCGCCCGGCGCCTCGCCGTCGTACATTCCGCGGGCCGCCAGCGGCGAGAGCTCCAGGAAAGGCGATCCCGGATCGAGCAGCACATCCACCCGTTCGCGCACGAACATCTTCTTCTGCTCGGCGTGACGCTCGCGTCCCGACCCGCCTTTCCGCGCCGTGGCGAGCTCGTCGCGGAGATCCGAGACGAGGCCTTCCATCGCGGAACGCCGCTCGCAGAATTCCTTCGTGGAAGTGTCGACGCGGGTCTCGAGCGCCTCGGTCACCCGCCGACCCGCTCCACGACCTCTCTCTTGATGAAATCCACGAGTGCCTGTGTGGGCGTCCCCGGCAGGAAGATCTCGCGGATGCCGAGGGCCTTCAGCGGCGCGATGTCCTTGTCGGGAATGATGCCGCCGGCAAGCACGATGATGTCGGCGCCCCCCTTTTCCTTCAAGAGCCCGACGATCTCCGGAAAGAGAACGTTGTGGGCGCCGGAGAGAATCGAGAGCCCGACGACGTCGACGTCCTCCTGAATGGCGGCGGTCGCGATCTGCTCGGGCGTCTGGCGCAGGCCCGAGTAGATGACCTCCATCCCGGAGTCGCGAAGCGCCCGCGCGATGACCTTGGCGCCGCGGTCGTGCCCGTCGAGGCCGGGCTTGGCGATGAGCACCCGGATCGGCCGCTCCATGGTCGCGGGCGAGTGTACCCGATCGAGATGCCGCAGGCTCGAAAACGTTACCGCACGATTCCGCCGGTCTCCGCGAGCTGGCGGCCGAGCCTTTCCTCGACGGACGTCACGTTCCGCGTGAGCTTGTCGCTCTCGCCTTCCTCGTCCTCGATGCGGACGGTCGTCAGCACGTGCCGGGAGCCCTTCCGGGCCTTGGCATGGCACAGCCGGACGACCTCCATCACTTCGTCCCAGTCCCCTTCGAGGCAGGTTCCGCATGGAGTGAACTTGTACCGGATCCCCGAGCGGTCGACGACGTCTAAGACCTCCGCGATTGCGGACGACAGGTGCTCGCCACGCCCGAGCGGCACGATCGAGAGTTCCGCCAGCATGTTGGTCCTCCTCTTTCTTTCTCTCTTTCCCTCCGCGTGAGGGGCGTCCACTTGGATGCTGCAATCGCCGTGCTACGGACCGAGCTCTCCCGCCAGCGCCGCCCATGCGCGCCCGCGGTGCGAGACCGCGTCTTTCTGCGGAGGCAGCATTTCGGCAAACGTCTTTTCCGAACCTCGCGGCACGAAGATCGGGTCCCAGCCGAATCCTCCCGTGCCGCGGGGCGCCGGGGCGATCCTGCCCTCCGTCACGCCGCGCCCGGTGACCAGCCGCTCCCCGTCGAAGCACGCAATCACGCACACGGCGCGCGCGGTCCGGTCCGGAAACGGCTCGAGCATGCGGACGATCGCGTCGAGTCCGGCGCTCTTCTCGAGCCACTTGACGAGCGCGCCCGGAAAGCCTCCCCAGGCGAGGATCTCGAGCCCCGAGTCCTCGACTAAGACCGGTCGGCGCACTCGCTCCCAGGCCAATCGCGCTTTTTCCCGCGCCACGACCTCCGGATCGAGCGCCTGAGTTTCGGCGAGATCGAGATCGAGCCGCTCGAGCCGGAAGCCGAGCCGCTCGGCCTCCTGCGCCTTTTCAGGCCGGCCCGTGACGAAAACGAAGCGGAGCTCGCTCAGCGGGCGGACTGCTTTTGCGTGGCCGGCTCGAGCTCCTGTGACTCGGGCGCTCCCAGAAGCTTGTAGAGCGGAATCTGCGTCGAGACGCCTTTCAGCGCGAAGAAGCCGAGCTGCGCGACTCGATAGAGGTGCTTGATCGCCTCGTAGGTCAGGGGCCCGATGACGATGTCGCCGGGCATCGCGACGAACTCCTCCATCCGCGCCGCGACGTTGACGGCGTTGCCCACGACGGTGTATTCGACGCGCCGCGCCGACCCGATCTCTCCGACGATCGTCTCTCCCGTATTCAGCGCGATGCGGACTTCGAGCGGAAAGCTCCCCTGCCCGGCACGCTCCTGATTCCAGAGGGCGACCTCCTCGCGCAGCTTCAGAGCGGCGGCCGCCGCCCGCGCCGGATGGTCCGGCTGGTCGATCGGCGCCCCGAAGAACGCCATCACCGCGTCGCCCACGAACTTGTCGATCGTGCCGTCCTGGGAAAAGATCGCATCGGACGCGAGCGTGAAGAAGCGGTTGAGCATCCGCGCGAGCTCTGCCGCCTCCATCTTCTCCGACCAAGAAGTGAAGCCGACGAGATCGGCGAAGAGGATCGTCACGCTCTTCGTGCGCACCTCTTTGAACGAGCCGGTGGCCTTCACGTCGGCGATGATCTCGTCGACCACCTGCGGCGAGTGATATCGCTCGAGCCTCCCCCGGATGCGCTTCTCCTCCGCCACGCGGTCGTGAAGGCGGGCGCGCTCGATCGCCACTGCCGCGAAATTCGCGAGCGCGGTCAGGAGGTCGAGGTCGCGCTCCGTGAAGGTCCCGACGTGCAGAGGCGAGTCCACGTGGATGACGCCGATCACGGAGTCGCGGTTCCAGAGCGGTGCGCACATGGCGGAGCGGATCTGCTGGAGCCGGATCGACTGCCCCGCCTCGAAGCGCTCGTCCTGCTGCGCGTCGGAAGTCAAGACCGCGACCTTGTCGCGCACGACCATGTCGACGATGGTGCGCGAGTACGGCAGCGTTCCGTCGGTCGTCATCCGCTGACCCGATTTGAACCGGCTGATCCGAAGCTGGAGATCGCCCTGCTCCTCCAGGAGCAGAAACGCGCGATCGACCGGGAGGTACTCGAAGATCAGGTCCATGACCTTGTCGAGCACCGTCTCGAGCTCGTCTAGTGAAATGAGCGTCTTCGCGACCTGCACCAGGATCTCGAAGATCTTGTTCTTGTAGGCGACGTCGAGGACGACGCGTTTACGACCTGCGGTGGAATCGCTGGACACCGGCGCCGGGCCCTTCTCCAGGCCGAAGTCCTTGTTGAACTCCGCGATCGGACGAATACACGTCGAGGTCGAATCCATCATCCGCTTCGCCGGCGTTTCCGCCTCGACCGGCTCCTCGCGGAACCGGAGCGTGAACGTGCCGATGACCGCTCGGTCGCCGCTCCCCACGGGAGCATTCGGGACGTGGCGGTCGTTGACGCGAACCCCGTTGGTCGAGTGGTTGTCGTACAGGATCCACTCGCCGTTCTCGTGCTTCAGATAGGCGTGGCGACGCGACACCGAGAAATCGTTCAGAACGATGTCGTTGTCGCTCGCGCGGCCGATCGAGGCCTGATCCCGCACGAGCGTGTAGACCTGTGAGCGGCCTTCCGCCTCGAACAACACCTGCAGCATGCTTGTCGAAAAATTATAGTCCCCGATTCACCTCGGGTCCTTCAGCCGTGGCTTCGCAGCGTAAAAAGGATGCGAACCGTCTTGCGGGAAGGAATCGGACCCTGGGGGCCGCGCGCCGGGCGGTACTTCCAGTGCCGAACCGCCTCGGCGGCCGCCTCGGACAGGCCGAAAGGCAAGCCGCGCGTCACCTGCACGTCGCTCACGGCTCCGGCCTCGTCGACTCCGATTTCCAGGACGACGCTGCCTTCGATCTGCGCGCGGATGGCGGTATCGGGATATTCCGGATCCACCTTGGACACGAGCACGGCCGGCTCGGTCGGAGCGCCCGGCGGCGGAACGGGGGGCGCTGCCGCCGCTGCAGGCCGTTCTCCGGCCGATGCGCTCGATTCGGGAGCGGGCTGCGGAGCCTCGATCGGCGTCGGCTCGGGCGTGGGCAGGTCGAGCGTCGAGAGACGGCGCAGCGAGACCGTGGTGTCCGGGACGATGTCCGGACGCTTCGGATCGGGCGGAACGAGATCGACGTCCGCGGAAGAGACGAACGCGACGCCGTTCGCCTTGTCCCGGAAGGCGAAGTACGCGTGGTCGACGGCATGAATCTGGATTCCTGTGCCTTTCGTCAGCGTTCCCGCCCGGGGAGCGAAGGGAAAGGGAGCAAGCAGCACCGCGGTCTCCTCCGCGACGACTCCGGAGACCGCCGGAAACGACAGGATCTTCTTCGCTCTCTCCTCGCGGGCTTCGCGCTCCTGATCGCGTTCGATCTCACCGGCGCGGACGTAGCCGGTCACGTTCTTGGCTTGCACCTCGATCCAGGCGCCGTGATCCGCGATCACGGTGACTTCGTCCCCACGCACCAGGTCCGCGATCGACAATGCGCGCGAGTTGGGTTCGCTCTTCAATGGCGCCGCCGGCACCGTGACGACTGCCGGCGATTTCTCCGCCGGCTGGCGCGATGTGGGAACGTCCCGTCCGGCGACGAGGATCACGGCGACGAGCGCGATCGTCCCGATGGCGACTAAGAGCCCCCGGCGCCAGGCACGGAAGATCGCGGCCCGGCCGGTCGGGGGTCCTCCGGGGTCCCTCATCCGCCGTCCTCGAGCAGCGTGACGAGGAGCGCCTTCTGCGCGTGAAGGCGGTTTTCCGCCTGGTCGAAGACCGCGGAAGCCGGCGAGTCGATCACCTCCGCTTCGACCTCTTCGCCGCGATGGGCGGGGAGACAGTGCAGAAATACGGCGTCCGACTCCGCCATCCCGAGAACCCGGCGGGTGACGCGGTAGGGCTCGAACTTCCTGGCCCGCTCCGCGGCTTCTCCTTCCTGCCCCATCGAGGCCCATACGTCCGTGTAGACGGCGCGGGCACCGGCAATCCCCTCTTCGATCGACGTCGTGACGAGGACCGACCCGCCCGTCTCTCGCGCCGTCGCGCGCGCCCAATCGACGACGCGAGGCTCCGGGGCGTAGCCGGGAGGCGTGACGACCGAGACTCGCGCCCCGAGCTTCGCGCCGGTCAAAAGGAGACTGTGGGCCACGTTGTTTCCGTCACCGAGATAACAGAGGCGAAACGCGCGCACAGTCCCGAATCGCTCCCGAATCGTGAGGAAGTCAGCGAGCGCCTGGCACGGATGGAGCAGATCCGACAGCCCATTGATCACCGGAATCGAAGCAAATCGTGCGAGATCCTCCACCGTCGAATGGGCATACGTCCGCGCCATGATCCCGTCCACGTATCGCGACAGCACCCGCGCCGTGTCGGCGATGGGCTCGCCGCGGCCGAGCTGAAGGTCGCGGGACGAAAGGAACATGCCGAGACCGCCGAGCTGGAACATTCCGACCTCGAATGAGACCCTCGTCCGCGTGGACGACTTCTCGAAGATCATCGCGAGGCTCCGGCCGGAAAGCGCGGCCCGCCAGTCGTCCGGCCGGCTCTTCATCCGCGCAGCGAGATCGAGGAGCTCCTCGATCTCGGCCGGCGCCCAGTCGTTCTCGTTGACGTAGTCGCGTTTTCTTGCCGTCACTCCGTCCTCCAGATCACCGTGCCGGTCTCGCCGTCGAGCGCGGCTGAAAGACACTCGGCGCGCGTGATGAGCACCTCGCGGCCGCCTGCCTCGACGAACCGGATCGCCGCGTCGATCTTCGGCCCCATGCTGCCCGGCGGGAACTGCCCTTGCGCGAGGAGCTCGCGAGCGGTCGCGACGTCGAGCCGGGGAAGCGGCGTCTCCGTCGGCTTCCCGAAATCGCGCAAGACCCGCTCGACGCCGGTCAGGATCACGAAGACGTCCGCGGAGAGCGAAGCCGCAAGCATCGACGCGGCGTAGTCCTTGTCGATGACGGCCTCCACCCCGCGTACCTCCGCTTCTTCGGGGACGACCACCGGAACACCTCCACCTCCCGCCGCGATGACGATGTAGCCGCGGTTGACGAGCGACGCCACGACGTCGACGTTTCGAATCGCGAGAGGCTTGGGGGAAGCGACGACCTTGCGCCACCCGCGGCCGGCGTCTTCCACCATCGTCCAGTCCGCGGTCTTCTGCATCGTCTCGGCGCGCTCGCGCGTGAAGAACGGCCCGATCGGCTTAGACGGCCGGAGGAAGGCGGGATCGGCGGCGTCGACCTCGACCTGGGTGACGAGCGTGACCACCCGCTTGCGGAATCCAGCAGCCTTCAGCTCATTGTCGAACGCGAGCTCCAGAAGAAACCCCATCGAGCCCTGGGTTTCGGCAACGCAGACGTCCAGGGACTGGGGCACGACCCGTTCCGCCGCGATCTCCGCCTGGAGGAGGAGGTTTCCGACCTGGGGGCCGTTGCCGTGCACGACGATGAGCTCGTATCCGCGGTTCAGGATCGGCAGAAGCTGGCGGACTGCTGTCCGTGCTCGCTGGAGCTGTTCGTGGGCATCGCCAGAATCCTCCGGACGCAAAAGCGCGTTCCCGCCGAACGCCACGACGGCGAGCGGCCGCACGAACGGGAAGAAGGGCGTGGTCACGGTTCTTCGCGTACGAGCGGCATTGCCATGCACCGCGGGCCGCCGCGGGCTCGCGAGAGCTCGTGCCCCGCGAGCCGGACGGCGTATCTCTTGCCCCGCTTCAAATCGAGCTCCCGGCGCCCGAGAAGGAGGTCCGCTTCGTCGAAGACGGTGTAACCCGCCCTTGCGAGCTCGTCCGCGGTGCGCTCGTTCCGGTCGTAGATCAGGACGACTCCGGGCGCGAGCGCGAATGCGTTCGCTCCGTCGGTCCACTGCTCGCGCCGCTCGGAGATCGGGTCGCTGCCACCGCAGCGCACGGGTCTTAAGTCGAGCCCCTCGGACTTGAGCGCCGAGAGAAGGTCGCTCTCGGAAGTCCAGGCGACCGGCCGGCGCGTCAGGTCGCACCGGTAGACGTCCGCCTCTTCCGCGCCGTCCGGAAAGATCATCGGCGCGTAAACGAGACACTCTTCCCGCGAGATCATCGTGAAAACCGTGTCCAGGTGCATGTACGACCGCGCCGGGGGGAGCGCGACGACGAAGATCCGCCGGATGCGCGACCCGCGGTCGTGGAGCGATTCCGCCAGACGTTCGATGGTCGTCTTCTTGGTCCGCTCGGAATAGCCCATGAGGAGCGTGTCGTCGCGCAGCACCAGGATGTCTCCCCCTTCGAGCATCGGCCGCATCCGCGCGTAAGAGGAAGGCCGGCCGTAGTCCGCGGAAAACTCCTGGAACCAGAAGCGATCGCTCTCCGGGCCCGCGAATCGGGGATGGTAGCGGACGACGTAGCCGGAGAGGAGCGGCTCGCGGAGCCGCGCCGCAGTCGCCATCGAGCCCCGGATCGCCCGGTCCCCGACGACGACCAGGGGATCGCGCTGGAAGAAGTAGTTCGGGATCGGCGGCAGCCAGTAGAGATCCGAGGGAGAGAGGGCGACCTCGGAAGGCGGTCTCTCGATACCCGTGACGAGCGTCGACGCGAGCTCCTCCGCGTTCAAGTCGCGCAGCCGATAGTCCATGTCGGGGCCCCAATCGAGCACCGTCCCGAGTTCCTGCAGGATCTCGGACCGCTGCTCCGGGGCCTCCAGGACGTCCGCCAGGAGATCCTGAACGTCTAAGACCTCGTCGGCGACGTAGCCGAGGACCTGCTGGAACCGGCGGTGCTCCTCGCGGGCACGGCTGCCGAACAGGATGTCGTCGAAAAGGAGCTCCTCCATCATCGCCGGCACCATCCGGTCGATCTCCGGACCGGGAAGGTGGACGAGAACGGAGGAGAGCTTTCCGATCTCGGAGTTCACTCTCAAAGGCATGGGGCGTCCCGCGAAAGGACGCGGGATTCTAGCCCGGATGGCTCACGACACACGGGCCATCAGCCCGTCTCCGCACGAGAAAACGCGCCTGCGGGCTACGACGGCGGGGGAAGCGCTGCGGGACCCTCCGACAGAACCTCGCCCGAGTCGCTCTCGCCTCGCTCGGCGATCGTGTCGAGCTTTCCTCCGAACCGATCGAACGCGCGGGAAGCGGCGTCGTACTGCTTCTGGGAATTGCGGAGGTGAGAGCCGAGCGTCCGGAACGGGTCCTCGACCAGGTTCCACTCGCGACGGAGATCGGACAGGTGTTCCAGGATCTCCTTCGCCCGCTCCTCGACCGCCATCCCGCGCAGACCCGTGCAGACCGTGGCGAGATAGACGTGGAGAAGTCTCGGAGACACCGCAATTACTCCCCGCTCGGCCGCCCAGTCCGCGAGCGAGACGCCCTCTTCGTCGAAGACGATCTCGCAGTACACCGCCTCCGAAGGTACGTACATGAAGGCGAAATCGTAGGTGCCGTCCCCGGGTCGAATGTATTTCGTGGCGATCGCATCGACGTGACGACGGACGTCGCCGGCGAAATCGCGGCGCGCTCGCTTGCGGTCCGCGTCGTCCGCCGATTCCTTCGAGCGACGGAAGTTCTCGAGCGGGAACTTGCTGTCGACGGGCACCAGGAAATCTCCGACTCGAATGGCCGCGTCGACGATCGTCCCGTCCGGAAAGACGTGGCGCATTTTCCAGGTACCCGGCGGAAGAACGTCGGCGAGAGCCTGTTCCAGAAACGTCTCTCC
>DASWDK010000293.1:0-2826 GCA_036395335.1 Thermoanaerobaculia bacterium | reverse complement strand
GCGATCTCCGGAGAGGTCTTCGATCGAGCGAAGGCGGAAGCCGGCGCCAAGCTTCGGCTCGACAGCGCGGATCGTCTCCGTGCTGCGGTGGTGGCGGCGCTCGGCCGGCTTCACGAGCTGCTCGATGCGCCGCAACGGGCGAAGCTCGCCTACCTGATTCGAACGGGAACCCTGTCGATCTGACGAAATCGGGGCGGCGCGAGCCGCCCCTCTTTTTTCGACTCGCCGGCGGAAACTACCGCCGCACCGAGAGCTTCTCGTAAGCGATCATGGGGAACGAGAGACCGAGCTGCAGCCCCTCGACCTCCGGACGCACGAACCGGTACACCTGCTCGTGGAAGAGCGGCAGCAACAGCGCTTCGCGGGCCACGTGCTCTTCGATCTGGCGGTAGATCGAGTGGCGCGCCCGGTGATCAACCTCGGTTCGTCCGCGAGCAGCGAGCTGATCGGTTTCGGGCCCGCCGCACAGCGGCCCGATGATGCCTTCGCGGGACCGCAGGATCCAGGTGAACGTGTCGGCGTCCGGGTAATCGGCGTTCCACCGGCCGATCATGAGATCGACGCGTCCGTCCTGCGCTTCGAGGTACTCCGCCATGTTCGAATTGACGGGGTGGATCAGAAACCCGATCTCGCGGAACGCGGCGGCGAGCCCCTCGAAGAATTCCGCGTATTCTCCCCAGAAAACCGGGTGCACCGCCGCGGACAGCTCGACCGTCTCGCGGGAGACGGTGTGCTCACCCGAGGAGGGGTCTGCCCGCTTCCCCGGGACGCTCGGCCTCTCCCGCACGGTTGGCGTCGAATGGCCCAGCAGGCCGGGAGGGATGAGCCCCGCCGCCGGGATGGCCAGCGAGCCGAGCGTTCGGCGGATGAGTCCTGGCACATCCACCGCATGGACAAGGCTGCGGCGCACCGCCAGGTCCTGGAGAACGCCGCGGTGAATGTTGAAAGCGACGAAGTAAGTCGTCAGGCGCGGCGACTCCCGATAACCGGACGCAAAACGCGGATCACGCCGCAGCGCTTCCGCGTCCGCGGGGAGGAGATCCGAGGCCACCGAAAGTCGGCCCGCCAGAAAGTCGCTGCGAATCTCTTCCGGCGAGACACCGAAGCGGAACACGATCGCCTCGCTCTTCGGGAAACCCTCGCGCCAGTAGGTTGGGTTTCGCTCGATCTCGAGTCTCTTTCCCGGCTCGAATGCGGCGACGCGGAAGGGCCCCGTCCCGATCGATCCTTCGCGCCAGTTTCCACCGAAGCGCGTTGTCCCCTCCGGCACGATCGCGCATGCCTGGTAAGAGATGAGGGCCGGGAAAAAGGAGACCGGCTCCTCGAGATCGATGAAGAACTCGGACGGCGAAACGATGTGGAAACCCTCCAGGTCGGTGGCATCGCCATCGAGCAATCTTCGCGCGCCCCGAATCGGTGAGAGCTGGTACCGGCTGACACTCTCTCGGCTCTGGAGCAGGCGTTCGTACGAATACCGGACGTCGCGCGCGGTCACGCGCCGGCCATCGTGGAAGCGAACGCCGGGTCGCAACCGAAAACGGAACCGCATCCCCTCGTTTTCGGGGATGACTTCGGAAGCGAGCCAAGGCACGACGATTGCGCTCTGATCCTGCTGCGTCAGCGTCTCGTAGACGTTTGGCAGGACCTCCGCCTGCTCGACCGTGTCCGTCATTGCCGGGTCGAGGCTGCGGACAACTCCGGCGATCGGCACGTGGACGACCCCTTCCGCCGCCGCGCGGCCGGGAGCAACCGTCGCCTGGGTCGACGCCTTGCCGACGTCCGTGTAGTTGATGAAAGGCGCGGTGCTCCTCAAAACGAGCCCGCGGACCGAAGGCGCCGCAATTCGGTAATCGACGTCGTGGAAGAGCGGCACGAGAATGCCGGACTCGAGCAGCAGGTTCTCGAACTTGCGATAGAGGCCCTCGCGGACGGCGGCCCGGCTCTCGCGACGCGCCTCCTCCAGGATCTCGTCGGTCTCGGGGGAAGAAAAGTAGTGCCGCAACCGGCCGTTTTCCGAGTGGAAGAGGGTAAAGGTGAAGTTGTCCGGGTCCTCATAGTCGGCGATCCAGCGCCCGACGAAGAGGTCGAAACCAGTCGTGTCGTTCCACGACTCCAGGTACTCCGACATGTTCTTCGTGGCGACCGTGACCTCGACGCCGAGCTCGGCCCAGCTCGCAAGGAGTGAGGTCGTGAGCGCGCCGTATTGGTCTTTCAGGATCGGGTGAACTGCCGCGCGGAGGCGCATCGGAAGCGGGAGCCCTGAGGAGCGGATCATCTCGGCGGCCTTCTCGCGCGACGCGTGCGGGAGGCGGCGTCCCGGGTCGTGTCCGAGGATTCCGGGCGGGATGATCCCGGTCGCCGGGAGAGCGAAGCGCCCGAGGGTCCCCCAGACGAAGTCCCGCGCCCGCGCCGCGTCGGAGAGAGCCCGGCGCAGCATCGCATTAGAAGCGGCGGCGCCGGAACGGCCGAAGAGGACGAAATAGGTGTTCTTCTTCGGCGTCTCGACGAGCCCCGACCGGAACCTCGGGTCGCGCAGGATCGCCTCCCGGTCCTGCGGCAGGAGATCGCGGGCGATGTCGTATACGCCCGAGCGCAGACCCGCGGCGACCGCCGAGGCGGAGAGAGACGCGCGAAACTCGATCCGGTCGAGCCTCTGCGGCGAATCCTTCCAGTAGCCTGTGTTCTTTTCGAGGACCGCGCGGTCCGAGGCATGTGAGGCGACGACGAAAGGTCCCGTTCCGAGAACCCGCTCTTTTCCGCCGTCGCCGGCCAACGCGGCCGCGATCGATGTCCGGCCGTCGGTCAGAAATGCCGGATAGACCGGAA
>DASWDK010000292.1:0-9142 GCA_036395335.1 Thermoanaerobaculia bacterium | reverse complement strand
TCGAGCAGAGGGTTCTCGACGATCTCCTGGGTCAGCACGTCCTGGAGCTCCAGCTTGGACATCTGCAACAGCTTGATCGCCTGCTGCAGCGACGGGGTCATGACCAGTCGCTGGGAGAGTCTGAGGTTGAGCTTTTGCTCTAGAGCCATCGAAGATGAATTCGCCTTGCGCCCCTAGCGGAGCTGAAACGCCTCCCCCAGATAGATCTTTTTTACGACGGCGTCATTCGACAAGGCAAGCGGCGTGCCAGCCCGCAAAATCTCGCCGGCATTGATTATATAAGCGCGATCGACGATCGACAAAGTCTCGCGGACGTTGTGGTCCGTGACGAGGACTCCGATGCCGGAGGACGCCAGCCGGCGCACGATCGACTGGATGTCGAGCACCGCGATCGGGTCGATTCCGGCGAAGGGCTCGTCGAGCAGAAGGAAATAGGGTGAAACGACGAGGCTGCGAGCGATCTCGACGCGGCGCCGCTCTCCCCCCGACAACGTGTAGGCGCGGTGGTCTCGCACCGACTCGAGGCCGAACTCGGCCAAGAGCTCGTCGGCCCGCTCCCGCTGAGCCGAGTGAGGAAGGTCGAGTGTCTCCAAGATCGCCAGAAGATTCTGCTCGACGGTCATCTTGCGAAAGACGGAAGGCTCCTGCGGGAGATACGAGATCCCGGCACGGGCGCGCCGGTACATCGGCAGCCCGGTCAGATCGCGATCGCCCAGCCGAACCGTCCCCGCGTCCGGCTCGACTAAGCCGACAACGATCGAGAACGTCGTCGTCTTGCCCGCGCCGTTGGGACCGAGAAGTCCCACGATCTCTCCCGCGGCAACCTCGAGGGACACTCCGGAGACGACGGTGCGGCCGGAGTAGGATTTGACGAGTCCTTCCGCGACGAGGAGAGGCCGATCTTCCCCGCGATGGGGGGCGGTGGCGGTCTCTCCCGAGGGGAGGGGCCGCGTTTCTTCTCGAGTCTCTCCCACGGACCAAGGATAGTGGATCGTCGCATCCGAAAGCGGTAAGCCGACCCTCTCAGTTCGATTTGGTCTTGTGAATGGTTTCCGTGCGACCGCCTTCGGGCGCCGTCACCTCGACGGATTTGCCCCGGCCGGTGATCGTGAGCGTGGAGCCGGCGACTCGGTTGCCTTCGGCGTCGGTGACCCGCGCGGGGCTGCCATTCAAGACCGTCCGTCCCTCGTTCGGGTAGTCGACCGCCCGATCTGCGGCGCCGGTTCGACCGGTCGTCCGGTCGGCGAGCGCGACTCGACCGGAGAGCTCGACGCGCGCGAGCTTCCGATCCTTCGTGAAGAAGGCGATCCCCCGATCTCCGGTCGCGCGCCAGGCCCCGCGCGTGACGATCACGCCGTCTTCGAAAACGGCGCTCGACTCGCTCTCCCGGTAGAGCAGTCGCCGCGCCGTGACGACCGTGGGCGCCTCGCGTGCGCCTCCCTTTCCGGCCGGAGCCGGCTCGCGGGTCAAAACCGCGCGGACCTTGCCGACGGCGGCGGCACTCTTCTCGGCATCATTCAACGTGATGTCGTCCGCAAGGACCGAAGAAGAATCCTGCCAGAGACTCGCGGCTCCCGAGAGCGATGCGAGGCGCGTCTCCCGGTCGAGAACGATTCTCTCGGCCTTGCCGTAGGTCGGCTTCGTCGGATCCCCCAGGAACGCGGCACCATCCGCCGGACGGTCTTTCGAGGGAACGAAGACGGCGTGTGCCTTCCCCTCGGCGCGGAGGGATTTTCGATTCCGGTCGATCTCGATTCGCGAGGCCGAGACGCGCGATCCGCTCTCTTCGACGGTCGCGGATTGCTCGGGAGTGCCCGTCAAGAGCCAGACCCCCCGGTCGGGAAGGTCGACGACGCGATTCGCATGCCCCGTCCGTCCGTCCCCCTCGAGGCGCACTTCTCCTTCGAGCTCGAGCGTCTGAAATTCTTCTCCTTCGGCCGCGAAGGAAGCACTCGCGCGGAGCGCCTCGGCGTTTCCACGATCCGATCGGAGCCGCACCTCTCCGTTCGCGCGCGCCGACACCGGGCGGCCTCCGGAGATATCGAGATCGACGGAGCGCGCCGCGAGCCGGCGGTTCGGTTCCGTCACGGCGGCAGGATTTCCGATCAGGTGGATCGATCGCACGTCCCCGGAGGGATCGAAAAAGAGCGCCGCCTCGTCGGCGGAGTAGGCGCGCGCGGCCGCGCCGGGGCCCGTCGCCGCGAGCGTTCCTCGCACTTTCGAAAATGCCCTGGCCCATTCCGGCCGGTTGTTTTCCGGCGAGAACCTCATCAGCAGCCTGCTGCACGCGAGACTGTCTCCTTTCGCCGAGGTGGCGGAGACGTTCCCGGAGAGCTCGATGACTGCCTCCTCGCGTCGGTACTCTCCGGAGTCCGCCGCGATCGAAGAAAGGCCGCCGCTCCCCTGCCCCGTCCCGGAGCCGCGGATCGGCCCGCCGAGCGTGAGCTTGCGGGTGCGCAGGTCGTACGCGCCGGAAGCGGCGCGGACGTCGAAGGTCCCGCGCGTGAAATGGAGACTCGCCGGCGCCGTGAGCGTCCGCTTGGACGGATCGAACTCGAGCTTTTCGGTTTCTCCGAGCGCGCCGTCCTGCGACTCGACCCAGCGGACGTTTCCCGACAGAACGGCTGCCTTCGTCCGGTCGTCGTACTGGGCGCGGTCCGCCAGGACCGTCACGGGCGCGCCGGACTCCGGGTAGATCGTCAGCGAAACCTTTTCGAGCGCGTACCAGCTCGGAGGCAGACCGACGCCCGGTCCGAATCCGATCGTGCGTTCCGATCGGATCCGGAAGAGCGGCTTCTCCCGGACCGATTCCGTGTAGTCGAACCCCTGGAGGAGCGTCGTGGGTTCGCCGCCCTGCGGCGCACCGGGAAAGCCCGAGGCGCCCCGGTCGCCCTTCGCGAAGCGCCTGCCTCCCGCCGGAGGGCCCGGCCCCGACCGGAAGAAAAAGGCGATCAACGCGAGAAAGGACGCCCCGAAGACGAGGATGCCGACCTCGAGGCGCCGGAGCTTCACGGAGCGACCGCGCGCTCCGCCGCCGCGGAAGCGCGCGTGCTGCAGCATGCGCCCGCCTCGACCGGCCACGCCCGCGCGATCTCGAGCTCAGCTTTTCCGCTCCAGCGGCTCCGGGAGAGACGATAGTGAAGCGCGAAAGACCTTCCGCCTTCGCTCCCCTCCGCGAGCGGAGTCGCCGCGCTCCAGCAGACGGCGTCGAGGTTCGCCGTGGCCCCTTCGAGCCGGCCCCGCCAGCCGGCTTCGCCGATCGGGCGGAACCGCTCCGGGGCTCGCGCGTCGCGGCAGGCGAAGACCGGGCGAGGATTGCCGGCCCCATGCGGCTCGAAGCGTTGGAGATGGCCAAGGATCTCGTCCGAGATTTCCTCGAGCGGCAGCTCGGCTTCCGCTCTCTCCCGGGCAACGAGGCGCTCCCGCGGCACGCGCTCCGCGAAGAGCTGACGCGCTTCCTCGCGGAAGGCGGCAAAGCCGTCCGACGCAAGCGTGCCGCCGACGGCCTGGTCGTGTCCGCCGAAATCCAGAAAACGGTGGCGAAGATCCTTCAACGTCGCGTGGAGCGACACGCCCGGGATACTCCTTCCCGAGCCGTGTGCCCGCTCTCCCTCGAGGGCGAAGAGGAGAACCGGTCGGTTGTATTCCCGAGCGAGGCGGGAAGCCGCGATTCCGAGCACTCCCCGGTGCCAGGATGGATCGGCTTCGACCAACAGCGCGTCGCGGTCGGGGTCGAAATATTTCGCGATCCGCTCGCGTGCCTCCCCGAAAACGCGGCGCTCGATCGCCTGCCGGAGGGCGTTCTCGACGCAGAGCCGGCGGGCGATCTCGCCGGCCCGAGCGGGATCCCGTTCCTCGAACAACGTCAGTGCCAGAAGGGCGGTGTCGAGCCGTCCGGCGGCATTCAATCGCGGTGCGATCCGGAAGGCGACCTCCTCGGACGTGGGCGCTTGACCCGGCTCGATTCCGCACGCCTGGAGGAGCGCGGCGAGACCGGGCGCGCGCGGGCGCGCGAGCGCCGCCAGGCCGAGCGAGGCGATCGCGCGATTCTCGCCGGTCAGCGGAACGATATCGGCGATCGTGCCCAGGCAAGCCGCCCGCAGGAGCGAGTCGCGGGAGAGCCCGACCCCGGCTTGCCGGGCGATCGCTTCGGCGAGCTTGAACGCGAGCCCCGATCCGGCGAGCTCCTTGTACGGGTAGGTACAGCCCGGCTGCCTCGGGTTGACTACGACCGCGCCTTCCGGGAGCTTCTCGGGCACGAGATGGTGGTCGGTCACGACCACCTCGACGCCGGCCTCGCGGGCACACGCGACGCCTTCCACCGCCGTGATGCCGCAGTCGACGGTCACGATCACCGACGGAGCGAGCTCCGTGAGAACGCGGCGGACCGTGTCGGGCCGCAGCCCGTAACCGTCTTTCACACGGTGCGGAATGAAGGCGATTGCGGGCGCGCCGACCCGGGAGAGCGCCGCTTTCAGCTGGGCGACCGCGGTCACTCCGTCGACGTCGTAGTCCCCGAAGACGACGATGCGCCGCCCGGCTCGCGCCGCCGACAGGAGCACGCAGACGGCCTCGTCCATCCCGGAGAGCAGGAAGGGATCGTGAATCTGCGACCCGTCGGGGTGAAAGAAGCGATGCGCCTCCCCGGCGGTCGCGACGCCGCGCGCGAGCAGCAGACCGGCGATGACCGGTGGAATTCCGGCCTGCCGGGCCAGGAGGTCGGTCGCGTCGCTCGAGTGCGTGGTTTGGAGTCCCCGGAGAAGGCCGGCGGTCACGGTTGAAATCGGTTCCACGTCGTCGAGATTCGCAGACGGGTGGGACAAATGGAGTCCCCGGTCTTCGGGCGACCTCGGACTTTTGGCCTCGGCCCTACCCCGCGGGATGCTCTTCGTGCCGGCCCATCGCGCGGAACTTTCGATACCGGCGCTCCAGTCGCTCCTCGCGCGTGAGATCGGACACGTCCTTCAAGTGGCGCTCGATCGCCTCCCCCACCGCCGCCGCGGCGCCGTTGGGGTCCGCATGAGCGCCGCCCGGCGGCTCCGGGATGATCTCGTCGATGATGTCGAACTCCTTCAGGTCGCCCGCCGTCAGCCGCAGGGCCTCCGCCGCCTCCTTCTTCCGCGAAGCGTCCTTCCACAGGATGGCGGCGCAGCCCTCCGGGGAGATGACCGAATAGATCGCGTGCTCGAGCATCAGGATCCGGTCTCCGACACTGAGCGCGAGCGCTCCGCCGGATCCTCCCTCGCCGGTGACGATGACGACGATCGGGACGCGGAAGCCCGCCATGGCACGCAGGTTGACGGCGATCGCCTCTGCTTGCCCCCGCTCTTCGGCGTCGATGCCAGGATAGGCGCCCGCGGTATCCACGAACGAGAGGATGGGCCGGTCGAACTTGTCCGCAAGCCGCATCACGCGGAGTGCCTTCCGGAAGCCTTCCGGACGCGGCATCCCGAAGTTCCTCCGGATCTTCTCCTTCGTGTCTCGTCCCTTCTGATGACCGACGATCGCGACCGGCCGGCCGCGGAATCGCGCGAGGCCGGCGACGACCGCGGGGTCGTCGGCGAACTTGCGGTCGCCATGGAGCTCAACGAAATCCGTCATGAGCGCTCCGATGTAGTCGAGTGTGTAAGGTCGGGCGGGATGTCGGGCGACCAGCGTTTTCTGCCAGGGAGTCAGGCTCGCGTAGATTTCCCTCGAGACCCGCTCCAGCTTCTCTCGGAGACGCTCGATCTCCTTGCGGTGGGCGGCGTCGTCGGGAAAAGCTGCGAGCTCTTCGATCCGCCGCCGCAGGCGGAGGATCGGCTCTTCGAACTGCCCGTCTTCGCCGTTCACCGAGGCGATTGTACGATTCGTCGCGTTCTGAACTGCGGCGGGTGCAGGCCCGCCGGGCCTGTCCCCGCGACTACATCAGGTCCTGCGGGTCCACGTCGACGGCGACCTGCGCGCCGGAGGGAGGCCGCTCCGGGATCGACTCTTCCAGCAGCGTGAGGATGGCCGGCCGGTCCGGGGCGCGTACGAGGGTCTGAAACCGCCACCTTCCCTGCAGCCGCTCGAGCGGCGCCGGCGCCGGGCCGGAGATCCGGACCGGCCTCCCTGCGACGGCCGCCGCGAGCGCGCGACCGATCTCCTTGCCGACCTCCTCCGCTCTCTCCCGCTTCGGCGACGAAACGAGGATCGCCGCGAGCTCGGAGAAGGGGGGATAGAAGAAAGTCCGGCGGAAGTCGAGCTCGCCAACCGCGAAACCGTCTACGTCATGCGCCGCTGCGCGGAGGATCGCGGGGTGACCCGGATGAAACGTCTGGACGTGGACCGTGCCGGGCACGTCGCCCCGCCCGGCGCGCCCCGCAACTTGGGAGAGGAGCTGGAAGGTCTTCTCCGCCGCGCGAAAGTCCGGGAAGTTCAGGATCGAGTCGGCGGAGAGGACGCCCACCGCGGTCACGTTGGGAAAGTCGTGTCCCTTGGCGACCATCTGCGTTCCGATCAGGCAGCGCGCCCGCCCGGAGAGGACGTCGTCGACAACGGCTTCGACGCCGCGGCGCCGCGCGGCATCCCGATCGAGAATCGTCCACGGCACGTCCGGGAAGAGCTCCGCGAAACGTTCCGCGACGCGCTCGGTGCCGGCTCCGATCGCCTCGAGGAGAGACCCGCCGCACTCGGGACAACGCACCGGACGCGGAACCTTCTCGCCGCAGTAGTGGCAGACCAGCCGCCGTCCACGGTCGTGCACGGTTCGCGAGACGCTGCAGCGGGAACAGCGAAAGTCGAAGCCGCACTCGCGGCAGAGGAGAAACGGCGCGAAGCCCCGGCGCGGCTGAAGGAGGATCGCCTGCTCGCCCCGGGCGAAAGTCTCCCTCAGGCGCTCCAAGAGCGCGGCGGAGAAGAGCGGGACTCCCTTCTCCTCCGCGGTCGGCTTTTCCCGCCGCAGGTCGACGATCGAGACCTCCGGCAGAGGCCGAGACTCGATGCGCGCCGTCAGAAGCAGCGCCGCCATCCGCCCGGTCCGCGCCGCGTGATACGCCTCCATCGAGGGGGTCGCGGACCCCATGACGAGCGCGGCGCCGTTCGCCTTCGCGCGGATGGCCGCGACGTCCCGCGCGTCGTAGCGCGGGTTCTCGCGCTGCTTGTACGAGGAGTCGTGCTCTTCGTCCACGACGAAGAGGCCGGGATCCGCGACGGGGGCGAACGCGGCGGATCGGGGGCCGATCACGATCGGAGCTTTACCCGACCGCACCCGATCCCACGCCCGCGCGCGCTCCCCTTCCGAGAGCGCCGAGTGGAGCACGGCGGCGCGCTCGCCGAACTTGCGGCGCAGCTGCCGCGCGAAGACCGGCGTCAACGCGATCTCGGGAACGAGCCACACGGCGCCGCGGCCCAGATCCCGGGCGGCGGCGATCGCTCGGAGATAGATTTCCGTCTTGCCGCTCCCCGTGACCCCCTGGAGGAGCGCCGGAAGGTAGCGGCGCTCCCGGATCGCCGATCGGATCGTCTCGAGCGCCCGGGACTGTTCCGCGGTGAGAACGAATTCCGCGGGTCGATCGACGGCGGGCGGCGAGAACGACGCCTCCTCCTTTTCGACCTGCTCGAACGTGAGGACGAGGCCTTTCTGTGCGAGCGCTCGCAGGATCGAAGGTCCGGCGCCGGTGGCGAACCGGATTTCCGCCGCCGTGGCCGGCCGGCCGAGCTCTTCGAGCCAGAGGAGCGCCTCCTGGCCGCGCAGGCTGCGCCCGAGCATCCTCGCTCGCTCGGCCGCTCCGATCCGACTCGGAAGGTACGCGAGGACCGGCCGGCGAGTCTGGCGACGCTCGCGAGAGACCGCGCGGATCCATCCTCTTTCTTCGAGCGCTCGAACGGTTTCGCGGCGAGGACGGGCTTCCGGCGGGAGCTCCCCCAACCGCGCGGCGCGTCCGTCCGCGAGCGCCTCGAGCAGCGGGCGCGTCTCCGGATCCGCCCGCGCCGCGGCCAAGGCCCCTTTCTCCGTGATCCGATAGCGAACCGATCCGATCGCGGGCAGGCGGGCGGGCAGCGCGCTCTTCAAGATTTCGCCTTCCGCCGCGAAGAACCGATGCGCGACTTTTGACGCGGTCTCAAGCATCTCCGGGGGACACACCGGCTCCTCGTCGAGCACTTCGAGGACCTCCCGCAGCGTCGCACCGCTCCCTTCCCCGCCGGTCGCGTCCGCGACGACGACTCCGGTCAGGACCCGTTCGCCGAACGGGACGCGCACGCGTGTGCCGGGGACGGGGAGAGGAAGCTCTTGCGGCACGCGATAGAGGAAGCTTTTCCGGATCGGGAGGGGCAGAGCGACGGAGACCTCGCGCATCGCTCTCACTCTATTCGTCGCGGGGACAGGTCCTGCGGACCTGCACCCGCCTCAGGTGGGTTTATGTCCGGGCCGCCGGTACTCGCTCCTCTTCCTCCGCGGCGTCGCGGACGAAGACGTAGGACCGGCGGACCGGATCCCATCGGTAGCGGCGGGTGCTGTCCTCCTCGTCCAAATCCGGCGTGATCACGATCGAGTCGCGGTCGACGGAGAGGTCCCCGTCCGCGAGCGAGACGTCGCGCTCGAGAAACGTCCCCGGCGCGAATCCCGAGCGATCTCTTCCGGTGAAGACCACGATCGAGAACCAGGGGGAATCCCGCCCCGAGTCGCGGCGAACGAATGCGAGAACGAAGTCGAGGACTCCGTCGTCGTTCACGTCCCCGCGCAGAAAGTAAGGGTGGTAGACGCCGTAGAGCTTCCGGTAGTCGGTCGATTCCGAGGCCCGCCGGTCGCCGTCTGTCGCCACGCGGAAACCGGGATTCGCGCGCAGAAACGCTTTGACGGCGTCCCGCTCGTCGCGCCGGAACGGATAGCCAGCGTCCGTCGCCGCGGTCGCCCGGGAATCCCGGGCCGGATCCGGAGAGACAGCGTTCACGCGCTCCCGGCGGCAGGCTGCGGAGGTCCCGGCGAGCCCGCAACAGACGAGCAGAGCGGCCACCGCCGGGAGGAGCGACCCCCCGATCAGGCGGCGCGCGCCCGCTGGGTCGCCTGGTCGAGCCGGTCGGCGACGACCTTCCAGGTCACGTTCTTGAGGAACGCGGTGAGATAGGACTTCTTGTCTGTCCCGAAGTCGATCATGAACGCGTGCTCCCACGTGTCGAG